>JACQVU010000136.1 GCA_016209585.1 Planctomycetota bacterium | reverse complement strand
TATCGGTGGCGGGGTCGGCGTAGAGTCGGCGAAGTTCGCGGAAGCGGTCCAGTTGGGGCAGGCCGCGCTCGTCGTCGGTCTTGTTCACCCAGGTTTTCTCGACGCGCGCCTTGAGGAGGTTGGCGAGCACCTTGGCGGTGATCTCCTGGCCGGCGTTCACCAGCAGGCGGCCTTCGCGGTCGAAGAGCGGCGCGGCCGAAACGTCGCCCAGGGTGACGGAAGCGGTGGGAACTTCGCGGCGGGACTGGCGTTCGAGGAACTTGTCGGGGTTATCGAGCAGTTTGTCGAAATGGAAGACGTGCGACACGCCGGCGACGCGCAGGAGGTCGACGAGGCGCGCGGTCACCTCCTCGCCCTTGTCGAACAGGAGCAACCCGCCCTCGTGGTAGACCGGGCGCCGCAGCGGCCCGTCGCGGGGGATGTCGTCAATGGCCAGTCGTTTCATGGCGGCGGGGGAAGATGGTAGTCGGCCCCGCCGGAGAAAAACCAGCGGAAAGCGACCGTGATATCATGGCGGCGACGTGAACACCTTTCTCGAAGCCATTCGGGTCGTCGGCATTCTCTTCGGGCTGATCCTGCACGCGGTGCTGATCGGCGTGATCATCCTCCGGCGGAACCGGAAGCCGTCGGAAGGGGTCTTCCTGGCGCTGGCGTTCGCGATCTTCCTCTGGTTCCTCGGCCTGACCGGGGCGCTGATCCTGCCGGCCAACCCGCGGGCGGCCGACGTGACGGCGCGGGTGACGGAGCGCATCGAAGAGATGGTCGCCGCGCCGACCCCGCCCGGCGACGCGGCCGCCGCGACGCCGGGGCTGCACCTCATCCGGTACTTCCACCTGCTCTCCGCGATCGGGCTGGTCTTCATCCCGCCGCTCATGCTCCACACGGTTATTTCGTTTTATTCGTACCGGTTCCAGCCGCTGGCCTGGTGGGTGAAGGGGCTGCTGCTGCTCACGGTGTACGCGCCCACGGCGTACTACCTGAACCACTTTGACGGATTCCTGCGCGAGCCGCCGCGGCTGGACATCGTGAACTCATGGGTCTGGGGGCTGGTGCGGCCGCTGGCGGCGCAGACGACGCTCTACTTCTTCGCCTTCTCGACCATTCTCTACCGCGCGGCGACGCAGGCCGACCGGCGCGACGAGCAGAAGTTCTACAACGCGCTGGCGCTGACGCTGGTTTCCATCGGCATTGTGGTCTTCGTCACCTACGTGGTCGGGGTTCCCGACCGAAGCGCCTCTCCGGAAGCGGCCGACTATCTCGACCTGCTCTGCATCCTCTCGCCGGCCGTGCCCACCGCGGTGTTCAGTTACTACGTCTATCGCTACTACACGATGGAGGTCTTTCTGCGGCGGTCGGTGCTCTATTTCTTCGCCTCGCTCATGACCCTCATCGCCTACGCCTTCCTGATCGGCGGCCTGCGCCAGACGCTGGCGGGCTACGAGCGCCTGAACTACACGCTGGTCGAAGGACTTCTGCTGGTCGCGCTGTTCGGCCTGCTGCAGGCCCTCATCAAGGGGGTTGGCTGGGCCGCCGGGCGCTGGTCGGGCCGTTCTCCCTACACGTTGCGCGCCGCGGTGGGCGAACTGACCCGCCGCATGTCCTTCGCCAGCGGGGCGGACGCCGACCTGCTGATCGGGCTGGTCGAGGAGCGCCTTCAGGAACTCTTCCGCATCCGGCCGGTGCGCATCGTGGTCGACCAGCGCCTCCTGGCCACCGGCAAGGCGGCCGACTCCGGCGCGTGGACCCCCCTGCGCCCCGCCGACGCCGCCTTCCTCGCCGCCGTGCCGGCCGCGCTGGCCGAGTGGGAGAAGAACGGCCGCGCGCCGTTCGACCTCTTCCGCCCCCCGACGCCGGCGCAACTGGAGGTCCTGCGGGCCTTCGACTCTGAGTACCTCATCCCCCTGGCCGGCGACGCCGGCGTCTTCGGCGTCCTCTCGGCCGGGCGGCGGCCGATCCTCCAGCCGCTGCTGCCGGAGGAGCGGGAGTTGTTCGTGGCCTTTTCGCTGCAACTCACGACCGTGCTTCATAACATGGCCCTGCTGGCCGAGAAGATCGCGCTGCAGGCGCGCATGTTCGAGAACGAGAAACTGGTGACGCTGGGCATGTTGAGCGCCACCGTGGCCCACGAGGTGCGCAACCCGCTGTCGTCGATCAAGGCCATCGTGCAGGTGATGGCCCAGGACGCCAGGGAGGAGCCGCAGAAAACCGACCTGGCCGTCATCCTGGGCGAAATCGACCGCCTCACCCGCGTGGTCTCGCAACTGCTCTCCTTCGCGCGCGGCGACGCCCGGCCGGTCGACGGCCGGCAGGAGGTGGGCCGCATCGTCGACGACGTGCTGCTGCTGCTCAAGAACGAGGCCGCCGCCAAGGGCATCGCCGTGGAGCGCCGGGTGGCCGAGTCCGTGGCGCGCCGCGCCGTTCCCAGCGCCCCGGTGCGCGACGCGCTGTTCAACCTGGTGCTGAACGCCGTGCAGGCCGTCGGCAAGGGCGACGCCGTTTCCGTCCTCGCCGACCCAGGCGCCGACGGCGGCCTGCGCCTCACCGTGAAAGACACCGGCGCCGGCATTCCGGAACAGATGCGGGACCGGGTCTTCGAACCCTTCTTCACCACCAAGCAGACCGGCACCGGGCTGGGGCTGCCCATCGTGCGCCAGCGCGTCGAGTCGCTCGGCGGGCAGGTGCGCCTGCGCGCCGATGGGGAGCCGGCCAAGGTGACCATCGAACTGCCCGAAACCGTCTTCCGTCCCGAGGAGGAAGCAGCGGCGGTATGACGCCGAAACGTCGAAGACCGACAGCGCCCACGTTACTCTTTCCGCCTTCCGCCTTCCGCTTTCCCCATGCTTCCCACCATACTCATCGTCGACGACGAACTGGCCGCCCGCCACAGCCTGAAACGGGCGCTGGGCAGCGAGGAGTACCGC
>JACQVU010000152.1 GCA_016209585.1 Planctomycetota bacterium | reverse complement strand
GGACGGATCCGACGGATCGGTCGGATCTGCCCGATGGTTTCCCCGACCCCCGACCCCCGCAGATCAATCATCCCCCGCCGCGGCCTGGGCCTCGATGCGCTGCGTGGCGAAGCGGGTGGCCGGCCGCACCAGCGAAAGCTCGATCACGTCGCGCGCGGCGAGCAACACGTCGGCCTCGACATCGTGCGCCGCCCGCCGCCCGATCACGCCGTCGATATAGATCGGCAGGATGCCGCCGCCGGGGCCTTTCTGCGTGAGCATGTCGCGCGTGATGACCTCCCCGGCGCGGATGGCGCGGGTGGTCACGATGCTCTTCTGCAGTTTCGTGGCGTTCTTGCGCTCCACTTCGAGGAAGCGCTTCTTGCCGCTGCCCAGGGCGCGCTCCACCGCGCGGATGTTGATGACCATGCGACGCAGTTCGTCCGGCGTGAGCGAGGCGGCGTGGTCGGACCCCTTCATCGTCTTGTCGAGCGTGAAGTGCTTCTCCACGCAGCAGGCGCCCATGGCGATCGCCGCCGTGGTCACGTGCGCCCCGATCTCGTGCCCCGAATAGCCCACCGGCTTCTTGTAGCGCCGCGCCAGCGTGCGCAGCATGCGCAGGTTCACGTCGGTGGGGTCGCACGGGTAGCAGGAGGTGGTGTGCAGCAGCACGAACCGCGGGTTGATCACCTCCAGTTCCGACACCACCAGGTCGATGTCTTCCAACTGGCACATCCCCGTCGAGACGATGAGGGGAATGCCCTTGTACGCGATGTGCCGGATGAGGGGCAGGTTGGTGATGTCGGCCGAGGCGACCTTGATCACCGGTGTCCCCAGTTTCTCCATCAGGTCCGCCGCCTCCTCGTCCCAGGCCGAGGCGGTGAAGATGATCCCCAGCGAGTCGGCGTAGGCCTTGAGACGCGAGAACTGCTCCTCGTTGAACTCCAGTTTGCGCCGGTGTTCGCCGTAGGTCGGGGCGAAGGCGTTCGGCGAGTTGTAGGGCATCTCCAGCCCCTGCCGCGTCAGCACCCGCTCCACGGTGCGCTTCTGGAACTTCACCGCGTCCGCGCCGGCCTTGAAGGCCTCGTAGATCAGTTGCAGCGCCAGGTCCAGGTTGCCGTTGTGGTTGATCCCCACCTCGGCGATGACGAACACGGGGTGCCCCGGCCCGATCAGACGTTTCCCCACCTGGATGGCGTTCGACTTGCTCATGGGTTGCTCACTCCTCCAGCGTAATGACCGGAACACCCGCCTGCTCCAGCGGGCGCCACCGCTCGCGGATGGCCTTCGCCTGCCCGAAACTGGCCGCGATCACCGCGTCGAACTCGTACTCCCGCTCCCGCTCCGGCGCCTCCACCACCCTCCCGCCGAAACGCGCGCCTTGCTTCCCCGGATCGGAATCGAACACCGCCGCCACCTCCACCGGGAACCGCGCCAGGGCGTGCAGCACCACCTCGCCCGTCTCGGCGCAGCCGTGCACCGCCACCCGGCCCACGGGCTTCCCCGTGGCCGCCGCGATCCCCGCGAACGCCGCCGCCAACCGCTGCTCAATCGCGCGCCGGATGTGGCCGTAGAACCGCACGATCTCCGACGACACCTCCCGCAGCAACCGGTTCTTCTCCTCCCGCCCCGACGCCGTCACGTGGTAGGAGGTCGTCCGGTTCGTCGCCCCCCGCCGCTCGACCAGGCCGCCGGTGGTGAGCGCCCGCATCAACTTGTTCACCGTGTTGGGGTAGGAACTGATCCCCCGCGCCAACTGGTGTTGCGACGACTCCGGGTTCTCCTCCACCGCCAGCAGGATGTTGAGCATTTGCAAGGCGCGGTTGGGCCGCAGGTGAATGAGGTTCTTGGTCAAAACCGGGCTGTCAGACATAGGCCACACACCAGCACGCGGACCAACGTCCGCCACCACCACGAAGTGACCGCTCCAGGCCACTCCAACCGCACCATTCACGTTAGTAACAGTACTATGATCCTCTTATCGGCCTGTTCAGGAAGAATCTTCACGAATTTCCACTGGGCGGGCAGAAACCGCCGCCACTCCGTGGCGTTCCACCACCTGCTTTTCAAAAAGGCAAACCGTGGGCCGATCTATGTAGATCAGTTTTGAGATGACGTAAACCATTACCAATAATAATGTTACGAGTGATGTAACTCTCATGTTGAAACTCTGTTTCAGAACTTGATGGAAGTTTCTTCCCGTCTGGACCCATCCCAGGCGATGGGCCGGGCGGAGTACCGCGGTGCTGGGTGCTGGGTGTTGGGCCAAGCACCCAGTCTGTAGGACGCGCCGTGCGCGCCGATTGATCCGGCAACCGTTCACGGTTCACGGATCGGCTCGTCCCTCGCCCCTCGTCCCTCGCCCCGTGCCCCGCGGACCGCCTCACGGCGGAACTACCAACGGCCGGCGAATGGGTTGCCGCTAATCGGGGGCCGGGTGAATACTGGCGGCCACCCCGTTCTCCCACCACCAACCCGACGCCACGCATGACCCACCCACGGTATCCCGGTCGCCGCCAGTTCCTGAAAACCTCCGGCATGGTCGCGGCTTCAGCGGCGTTTCCATCTCTCGTCGTCGGCTGCGCGCCGGAAGAGAAGAGCGCGCCGGCCGATGACGCCCCACGGGCCGGAGGAGCGGGAACGCCGACGGGCGTCGCGGTCGGTACGATGGCGCCGGCGCCCGCGGCGGCAGCCGCGACGTTTCAACCGGTGACGCTCCCCGCGCTGGACTACCCCTACGACGCGCTGGAGCCGCACATCGACGCCCGCACGATGGAAATCCACCACCAGAAGCACCACCAGGCCTACGTCGACGGCCTGAACAAGGCGCTCGCGGGCCGCGCCGACCTCCCCGCCGCGTCGCTGGATGGCCTGCTGGGCGCGGTGGCGACGGTCCCGGAAGAGGTGCGCACCGCCCTTCGCAACCACGGCGGCGGCCACTTCAACCACTCGATGTTCTGGTCGCAAATGGCCAAAGCGCCGCGGCCCGCGCCCTCGGGCGCGCTGGAAGAAGCCATGCGGCGCGACTTCGGCGGGTTCAAACCCTTTCAGGAAAAGTTCACCGACGCCGCCATGAAGCGGTTCGGCTCCGGCTGGTCGTGGCTGGCGCTGGCCGGTGGCAGGCTGGTCGTCTTCTCCACCGCGAACCAGGACAACCCGCTCATGGGCGAGGCCGCGGCGGGCTGGGCGGGCACGCCCCTCTTGGGTCTGGACGTGTGGGAGCACGCCTACTACCTGAAGTATCAGAACCGGCGCGCGGAATACGTGGCCGCCTGGTGGAACGTGGTGAACTGGGAAGAGGTCGTCCACCGCCACGAGGCGGCGCTGACGGCCGGCCGGTAGGGTGCGGGATAAACCCCTGAATTTCCGAAGTCTGGCAGCCGATATAGGGAATACGAGTAGTTCTCCCCGCGTGAGCGGCAAAGGGCGCTCGTACCGGCAAGGCGTCACCGCGGGAATACCGGCACTCAACACCTACCCCGTTATTTCCGCCCGCACGCCGACAACTTGAGTCCACGCGCCGTGTAGCCCTCTCTCCACGGCACGGTGGCGGGCTGTCGATCCGTTGAAGGATATGCCGGGAAGTGAAGACAGGCCGGCGCGGCCAAGCGGTTGGATTCTGTCCATCGCGCGCCGGGCGGGTGTGGAAAGGGTATCGCGGCCAAGGGACTTCGGGACGAAGGGGCCGGCAGTTGAAGCGGCGCGAGCCGCGTTTCGACCGGCCGGCGGCGGGGTGGCGCCCCGCGGCGGTTTGAGACCGTAGCAAAGCCGCTTCCCACGTGGGCGGGACACCCGCGCGGGGGGCGTGGCAGACAATCCGACGCTTCGCCGGCAAGGAAGCCGGTGAGCCAAAAAGTGTTATCAAGGAGGATAACGAATGGGACTTCGGATCAACAGCAACGGGGCCGCGTTGTCGGCCCTGCGTCAGCTGGCGAAAGCTGACAATCTCCAGAGCAAGAACCTGGAGCGCCTCTCGACCGGGCTTCGCATCAACCGGGCCGCCGACGATCCTTCCGGACTGGTGCTTTCCGAACAGTTGCGCGCGCAGACCGCCTCGTTGCGGGCCGCGGTGCGCAACTCGGAATTCGCCAGCAACCTGGTGGGAACGGCTGAGGCCGCGCTGAACGAGGTCTCGGCGCTGCTGATTGGGGTGAGGGAGTCGGTGGTGTTCGCGCTGAACTCCGGCTCGCTCACCACGGAGCAGATCACGGCCGAGCAGGCCTCGGTGGACCAGTCGCTGAACGCCATCGACCGCATCGCGGCGGCCACGCGCTTCGGCTCGCGGAGCCTGTTGGACGGCTCGTCGGCGTTCCAGCTGACCACCAAGTCGAGCGCCATGGACTCGGTGTCGGTACGGAACGTGCAGTTCTCGAACGCCTCGTCGACCACCTTCCGCTTCGCCGTCACGCAGGTCGCCTCCCGCGCCATGATTCGTCTGGTGCAGGGTGGTGGCAGCGTGGGGTCGGGGCAGCAGTTCGTGACGGGGAACGGGACGGGGGGGAGCATCAAGTTCCGGGTCACGGGTTCGCTGGGGACCGCGGAGATCACGCTGGGTTCAGGCGCGACGCTGCGGGACTTCATGAACCAGGTGAACGCCAACACGCAGTCGACCGGGGTGTTCGCTTCGGCCACGCGGTCGGGGCTTTCCAGCGTGACCACGGGGGCGGCGTTCGCGCTGTTCTCGAGCAAGTTCGGTTCGTCGGAGTCCATTTCGCTCACGCGGGCGGACTCCTCCGGCGCGGCCTACATGGTGGCGGGCAAGTTCGCGATCGACCCGGCCACCGACGGCACTTTCTCCACCACGACCTCGGTGCTCACGGCTGGGAGCGTGGTGACGGACAAGGGCCGTGACATCCAGGTGCGCATCGGCTCCACGCCCATCCAGGGCAAGGGGAACGAGGTCACCGTCAACACGACGGCGATCAGCGGAGACTTCGTCTTCTCGCAGCGTTACCAGATCAAGGGTCTGGACGACAAGACGAACAACAACGCGAACTTCGCGCTGTCCGGCGTGGCGTTCACGGTGTTGAACAACTCCCGGTCGGGGCTGAACTTCCAGTTGGGAGAGTCGGCGGACCCGCGGGACCGGATCAGCGTCGGTCTCGGTTCGAACCGCACCTCCGACCTGGGGGTCACGACCTCGACGGAGAACACGACGGGCAGCGCCGCGTCGAACACCGGGGCGCTGGCCGGCGGGGCGATCTCCTCGCTGCGCACGGGCGGGGGTTCGGACCTGTTCGTGAACGCGAGGAACGCGCTGTCCATCGTCGACACGGCGATCTCGCAGGTGTCGACGACGCGGGCCAACCTCGGCTCGCTCCAGGCGAACACGATCGACCCGAACGTCGAGTCGCTCAACGTCGCCATCGAGAACCTCTCAGCCACCGAATCCAGCATCCGTGACCTGGACTTCGCGGCGGAGACGTCCAACTTCGTGAAGAACCAGATCCTCTTCCAGGCTGCGACGTCGGTTCTCAGTTCTGCCAACCTTACCCCGCAGGCTGTCCTGTCACTCTTGCAGTAACGGGACCTCCGGGGACAGAGCGCTGAGCCGGACGGCGAAAGCCGCCCGGCTCGGTGCTTTCTTGGGGGTTGAAAGCCCGACAACGCCGTGGTATTGGGTACGAACAGAGTTGGTCTCCGAGTCGTGTTGGTGGACCCTGCTGAATCTGTCAACCGGGATGACTGTGCGAAATGACTTTCGCGCGATGCGATGTGCTCGAGTTTTACAGGGAATTGCCGTTCAACTACCGAACGGCGGCGGAGGATCACGCGCGAGCCGTCCGGAACAGCAATCCGCTCAAGGCCTACCCGCCACTGTTGGGTGTATTGAATCCCGGGTGTCGCCTGCTGGATGTCGGATGTGGCGCTGGTTGGCTTGTTAATGCGTCCGCGTATCACCACAAATCCAAGGCCACTGGAATCGACTTCAATCCGGTCGCCATTGCGCGCGCGAAAGAGGTCGCCACCCGGCTCGCTGTTGAGGCGATCTTCGAGGTCGCCGACCTTTTCACGTACCAACCCGAAGCGGCATTTGACGTCGTCACCAGCGTTGGAGTGCTGCATCACACGGACGATTGTGTCGCAGGCATTCGCCATGTCGCGCGGACGATGGTCAGGCAGGGGGGATACTTGTTTATTGGCCTCTATCATGCCCACGGTCGCAAGCCGTTTATCGATCACTTCGCGGCGTTGAAAGACGCGGGCGCGAGCGAGGATTTGCTCTTCGGCGAGTTCCGCCGCCTCGCCGCGGGTGTGGGTCCATGGAACGACGATGAAGTTCACGCGCGCTCCTGGTTTCGCGACCAGGTGCTTCATCCCCACGAAACAACGCACACCCTCGCTGAGATTCTGCCGGTCCTGGACGACCTTGACTTTTCGCTCGAATCGACTTCTCTGAATCGATTTGGCCCGGCGCCTTCGCGTGGCGAGATTGACGCGTTGGAGCGCGAGTTTGAGCGCCACGGGCAACGCGCTCTCTCTGAAGGGCGCTACCTCCCCGGGTTTTTTGTGTTTTTGGCGCGCAGGCGGCCCCACGGGTGACATGCCCGCCTTCGGCGGTCGTCGCCGACAGGTACCCGACACGTCGGCAGTAATGCGCTTTCTTGGGGGGAGATAATGGCGTATCCTTGTCTCCCGACGGTCGCGTCGCGTCGCGCCATGGGCAAGGATCCCACCACGTTCGAACACCCGCTGGCCGGCCGGTACGCCTCGGAGGAGATGCGCCGGCTTTTCTCCGACCAGCGCCGGTTCGAGACCTGGCGCGCGATCTGGATCGCGCTGGCCGAATGCGAGCGCGACCTGGGCGTGCGCCGGATCACCGGCGAGGCCCTCGCCCAGATGCGCGCGCACGCCACCGACCTCAACCTCGACGTCGCCCAGGCGCGCGAGCGTGAGGTCCGCCACGACGTGATGGCCCACGTCTTCGCCTTCGGCCAGCAGGCGCCGGACGCGCGGGGCATCATCCACCTCGGGGCGACAAGTTGCGATATCACCGACAACGCCGACCTGATCCTCCTGCGCCAGGGGCTGGCGCTGGTGCGCGACAAACTGCTCAACCTGCTGGACCACCTCGCGCGCTTCGCCGCGCGTCACGCCGCGCGGCCCACGCTGGCCTTCACCCACTTCCAGCCCGCCCAGCCGACCACCGTGGGGAAGCGCGCCACGCTCTGGGCGCACGACTTCCTCATCGACTTCCAGGAGATCGACCGCTGGATCGACCGCCTGCCGTTCCGCGGCGTCAAAGGCGCCACCGGCACGCAGGCCAGTTTCCTGGCGCTGTTCATGGAAGAGGGCTGCGCGAAAGCCGAGGCCCACGCCCGCGTCGAGGCGCTCGACGCCGCCGTCCGCGCCCGCTTCGGCTTCCCGGCCTCCGTGCCGGTCAGCGGGCAGACCTACTCGCGCAAGTTCGACACGCTGGCGCTCGGCGCCGTCGCCGGCGTCGGGGAGTCGGCCCACAAGTTCGGCGCCGACCTGCGCCTTCTGGCGCACATGCGGGAGATTGAGGAGCCGTTCGAGCCGGACCAGGTCGGCAGTTCGGCCATGGCCTACAAGCGCAACCCCATGCGCGCCGAGCGCATGTGTTCGCTCGCCCGCCACCTCTTCAACACCGCCCAGAACGCGCGCCTCACCCACGCCACCCAGTGGCTGGAACGCACCCTCGACGATTCCGCCAACCGGCGGATGACCATCCCGGAGGTCTTCCTGGGCGCTGACGCCGTCCTCAACCTGGCGCTCAACGTCGCCGCCGGGCTGGTGGTCCACCCGCGGCGGATCGATCTGAACCTGCGCGCCGAACTCCCCTTCATGGCCACCGAAGACCTTCTCATGGCCGCCGTCGCCGCCGGTGGCGACCGTCAGGCGCTGCACGAGCGCCTGCGCCAACACTCGATGGAGGCCACGCGCCGCGTGACCGACGAGGGCGCGCCGAACGATCTCCTCGACCGCGTCGCCCGCGACGACGCCTTCGCCCCCGTCCGCGATCGCCTTCCGGAACTGGCCGACCCGCGCCGCTTCATCGGCCGCGCGCCGGAGCAGGTGGCCGCGTTCATCGCGCAGCACATCGACCCGCTGCGCCAGAAGCACCGCGACCTGCTGGGGCGAGTGGCCGAGGTGAACGTCTGATGGTCGCGGTTGCGGGCACGGGCTTCGGCGCATGGGCGCGCGCCCTCGCTGGGCTGAAGGTCGCGGCGCCGGTGGCGGCCGCCGCCGTCGCGGCCGCGGTCGCCGGTTGCGGATCGGACACGGTGATCACGGTTCGCCTGTCGCCGGAGGTGGTGGAGCCGTACCCCGACATCCGGTACGTGGACCCCCACCTGGAGACCAGACACCTCACCAACCTGACGGCCACGTTCGGGGATCGGTTTGAGGCGACGCTGGGCTACCCCAGGTACCACAACAACTCCGAGTACACGCTGGAGCCGCGCCGCCTGGACGTGGCCTACGACCCGCCCGCGCGGGCCGGCGAGCCGTACCGGCTGCGGATCGCCTTCGCGGGGGAGGTGCGTTACCGCCTGGACGCCGGCGCGGCTGAGAGGTTGGCGCAGGAGGTCGCGGCCGAAGCCGAGCGGCCGGTGGAGTTCGACGGGGATCCGGACGACTTCGTGCGGTCGGCGCGGTTTGACGGCAGCGTGATCGGCGTGACCCACGAACTGGCCACGGCGGTGGCGCGCGCGCTGCCGTTCGCCCGTGGGGAGCGAGCAGTCATCGAGCCGAGATGAGGATCGCGCTCAACATCGATCGCTTTCTCCCCGCGCGGGGAGGCGGCGAGCGCTACCTGTGCGATCTGGCGCGGGCGCTGGCCGCGCGCGGGCACGAGGTGCACGTGTTCGCGCACGACGCCGAGGCGGGCGACCTTCCCGTGAAGGTCCACCGCGTGCCCATCAACCGCCTCACGCCCGGCCTGCGGTTGCTCACCTTCGCGCGCAACTCCGCCCGGCTCATCGCGGCGGCCGGCCCGTTCGACGTGGTGCACGCCGTGGGCAAGTCGGCCGGGATGAACCTCTACAACCCCCACGGCGGCGTGGAACAGGCCTGGCTGGGGCAACACTTGCGGGCGATTGAGAACCCGGCCTACCGCTGGTTCGCCGGGGTCAAGCGATTGTTCTCGCTGCGCCACCACGTCATTCTTCAGCTACAGGCCGAGGCTTTCCGGTCGCCGGCGGTGAAAAAGATCATCGCGATCTCCGACATGGTGAAGGCCGACATCCAGCGCTGGCACGGGACGCCGGAGAAGAGGATTGAGGTGATCTACAACGGCGTGGACCTCGATCGCTTCCACCCGCGAAACCAGGAACATCGCGCGGAGGTCCGGGCGCGCCACGGCGTCGCCGACCAGGACTTCCTGCTTCTCTTCGTGGGCAACAACTTCCGCCTGAAGGGAGTGGCGACCATCGTGCGGGCGCTGGCTCTCTTAGAGGCGGCCCCCGCGGGACTCCCGCGCCAACCCGCCGGGACGCCGGGCAACCGATCCGGCAGCCGCCGGGTGCGCGCGCTGATCGTCGGCCGCGACCGGCCCGGCCGGTATCGCCGCCTGGCGCGGCGGCTGGGGGTGGCGGATCGCCTGGTCTTCACCGGTGGTGTGCGCGACGTTCCGCGCTACTACGGCGCTGCCGAGGTCTACGTGCACCCCACCTACTACGACGCCTGCTCGCTGGCCGTGTTCGAGGCGCTGGCGAGCGGGTTGCCGGCGATCACCACCCGGTACAACGGCGCGGCGGGACTGATGGTCGACGGCCGCGAGGGCTTCTCGCTCGACGACCCGGAGGATGCCGAGACGCTGGCGGCGCGGATCGTCCACTACTACGACCCCTCCCGCCTGCGCTTGGCCCGGGTGGCGGCGCGCCGATTGATGGAGAGCCACTCGGCCGCCGCGAACGCCCAGCGGGTGATTGAGGTCTACGAGGAAGTCGTCTCCGGTCGCGCCGGAGACGATCCGGCGGTATGCTGTCGGTCGGGCGCGGGAGGCGCCCCATGAGGCGATGAGCGAACCGCGGCAGGTGACCGGATCCCCGTCGGCGTCGGCGCCCGGCCGGGCGGCGCAGGTGACGTTCGAGGTGCACTCGCGCGGCGCGGCGCCGCCCACGTGGGAGGCGATCGTGCGGAGGGTGATGCACGAGAACCCCCACAACCCCTGCGACGGGCCGATGCTGGACGAGACCGCGGCGGCCATTCTGGAAAGCGACTGCCTGCGTCTGACCTTTCTCACGCGGGCCGACCATGCCGACGAGTTCTTCGAGATCGACGAAGAGATGCTGGAGTCCGCGGCCGGCGGGCTGGAGGCGCGGGAGCGGGAGATTTTGGCCGACCGTAATCTCATCATCGTGGCGCACTACCAGGGGCCGTGGGACCGCCGCCTTTCGTATTACCAGGTGATGGTCCACGTGGTCGACGCCCTGGCCGACCTGGCCGACGGGGTGATCTTCGACATTTCCCGCGAGACCATCTGGGGCGGCGCCGCCTGGCGGCGGGAGGTGATGGAGGCGGGCGAGTTTGAGATCGACGCCCACCTGCGGATCGAGGCGGTGGCCGAGCCCGACGGTTCCACCTGGGTCCATTCGCACGGCATGCCGGTGTTCGGGTGCCCGGACCTTGAAGTGAGGGGCGTTCCCGCGGAGCAGACGGAACTCGCCAGTTGGACCATCAGCACGTTGGCGCAGCGCATGGCCCTGGGCCTGGAGGCGCGCGAGCACGAGGGCTTCGCGTTCGGGTCGCGCTCCTCGCTCTGGTTCGCGCGCGGCGAGAACGTCGACTCCCATTTCAGCGGCCCCGTCATGCGCCTGGTAGACCGCGAGGGGGCGTCGGACCTGCGGGCCTTTCTCGGGGCATGCGATCAGGTGGACAACACGGTGGACGACATCGCTCACGACGACCGCGTGGAGGCCGCCCACCAGAGCGCCCTGGCCGCGCTGCCGCGGTTGCGGCAACGCTTCCTGGCTCGCGCCGACCATCCCGAATGCGACTATCTCGTGAAACTGGGCTTCCCGGCCGGCGACGGACGCAGCGAATGGATGTGGGTGCAACTCCACACCTGGCATGCCGACGGCCTTACCGGCTGCCTCCAGAACCATCCCACCCTCGTCAAAGACCTCCACTACGGCGACGTGGTCCACTTCGCCGAGAAAGACGTCTTCGATTGGATCGTTTACGACGGCCGGGGCGGCGAGGAAGGCAACTTCCTGCGCGAACTGATCGCCCAGGCGCGCCAGCAGTCCCCGGCCGGGGGCGGCGGGCCGGGCGAACGCCGCGACGCCAGGAGCCGCTCGCCGTGACCACCTGAAACCGCCGCGCCCGTGGACTTCATCAGCACGCTCTTCGGAAAAGTGGCCGTGGACCACGGCTATCTCACCGCCGAACAACTGGAGGCGGCGCTGCGCCACCAGTCCGGCCAGCCGTCGGCTCTCCATCTGGGCGAGGTGCTGGTCGGCCAGGGCGCGCTCACCCGCGCGCAACTGGATGAAATCCTCGCCCTGCAAGCCCACCGCCGCATCTGCCCGGCGCGGGCCGCGCCGGACGGGGATGATCTCATCGCCGTTCTGGCCACCCGGTGGCACTTCTGCAGCCTGACCGAGCTCTACCTGTGCGTGGCGCAGTGCCGCGCCATGCAGGAAGTGGGCGTTGACATTTCCGTCGCTGATCAACTTGTCCGGCGCCGCCTTCTCACCGAAGACCGCAAGGCGGGCCTCGCCCGCCTGGTCGCCGGCGGCGGCTGGCCCTGCCCGGCCTGCGGCGCGCGCGCCGCCTTGGCGGAATACGCCGTGGCGCGGCTCCGCGCCTGCGCCCGCTGCGGCGCGCCCCTCGGCCCCGCTGGCCGCACCGACGAGGAAACCGCCTCGGCCGCCGACGCCGCCCTCGCGGCCGATCTCTCGGCCCCGCCCCCGCTCACGCCAACCACGCCGGCGCCTGGGCCGGAACCGGCGCCCGCCTCGCCCCCGCGCCCCGCGCCCACCGCTTCGCCGGCTCCGAACCCAACCGTCGCGGCGGACGACCGGCGGCGCGATGATGGGTGGCGCGACGTGGCGTGGGTGGCGGCGCTGACGCTTCTGGCGCTCGTCGCGGCGATCGGGATCATCATCGCCAGCCGCATACACGCCGGGTGAACGTGAAGTTCAGCGGATTCAGAACCACGAATGAACACGAATCCAACCAACTCAAACTGTGCTGTAGAGGTGTTTGAATTGGTGTTCATTCGTGTCCATTCGTGGTTC
>JACQVU010000151.1 GCA_016209585.1 Planctomycetota bacterium | reverse complement strand
TGCTCACGCGCGCCGTTCTTCTTCTCGTGGTGGCGACGTTGCCCGCCGCGGCGGTGATACCGATGCTCGGGTGCGGATCGGCCGAAACCGTCGACGCGGGCGAGCCGACCGCTTCCGCGCCGGGCGCGGTGGCCACGGCCACGGAGCATCAGGCTGTGGCCGGAGCGCCTGCGGTGGCCGATGCCTCCCCGGCGGGCGCGGCGTCGTCGTCGGCCGCGGACGGGGTGTCGCCAGGCAACGTCGCCGGTGAGAGCGCCGCGGCGGCCTCGCCGCCGGCGCCACTCTCCGCGGAAGGCGACGGCGTGCCCGCGCCCGCGAACGCCTCCACGCCCACGCCACCCACGGCGCCCACGGCGGGCGATCCCTACGCGCCGGCGGACGGCGTCTGGGGCGTGATCCGCTGGGAGGGCGCCGCGCCGGCGGCGGTGGTTCCGGTGTACGATCCGGGTTGTCGTGAAACGACGCCCTACCCCACCGTGCTGGTGCGCGACGGCCGGGTGGCGAACGTGGTGGTGGCGCTGCTGCCCGCCGCGGACACGCTGCTGCCGCCGCCGCGGGATCTCCCGACGGTGACGCTGAAGAACAGCGGGTGCCAGTTCGAGCGCCACGTGGTGGCGCTGCCGGTGGGGGCGACGATCGAGTTCCGCAACGCCGACGCCACCCACCACCAGGTGTTAAGCGACCTCTTCGCGTTCACGCTCCCCTCCGGCGCGGCGGAGAAGCGGGAGGCGGGTCGGGTCGGCGCCTACCTGGTGTCGTCCAACGTCCATCCCTGGATGCGCTGCTGGCTCTACGTGCACGACACCCCCTACTGCGCCGTCACCGACGATCTCGGCCGGTACCGCATTCCCGGCGTGCCGCCCGGCCGGTACGAGGCGCGACTCTGGCAGGAGGACGACAGCGTGCGCCGGCCCCCCGCCGCCACGCTGGCCATCGCCGCCGGTCGGCCGCTGCGCTACGACGCCGTGCTTCGCCACCGCGAGGAAGCCGGCCCGCCGCCGGGAGGAGAAGAGCGGTAGCAGTTCGGCGGGCAAGTGGTGCGTGCCACCTGGGAGCACGTGAAACAGGCTTTCCCGTTCGGTTTGATGTATCGGCCAGCCTGTTGGTGACCGGAGTTGGTCTTGATTGCACACTTCGGGTGCGGCGAAGAGTTCAAGAAACGCGGAGGCAATAAGAAGGTGAAAACCGTCTGGACTCTTTGCGAGCGGACGGCGACCATGATGGGCGGGTGGGTGTGGTTTACACTCGCCATTCAGGAAAGGGGGGGACGACGTGACACCGATCACGGGCAAAGTGAAGTTCGTGCCCTTTCAGCAGGGTTCAAACATCCCCGAGTGGGAGAGCCTTCGTCGCCGTCTTTCCACTGCGCGCGAGCACGGTGGGCCGATCGTACTCAACGCAATTCGACACGGGGAAACCGAGACCAACGCGAAGGGGCTCGTCACGGGAGCACAGGATGTCGACCTGACGGATCGCGGGCGGGAACAGGCAAGGGCCACCGGCCACCTGCTTCACGGACGCTACGACGCCGCGATCTGCTCGAGTTTGCGTCGTTCTCGAGAAACGCTCGCGATTGCGCTTGCGGCGGGTGGTGTAAGCGTCACCCATTGCTTCTGGGACGCGCGGCTGAACGAGCGTTGTCTTGGCGATCTCGAACTACGTCCAGCACTTCCTATTTCTGGCTACGCCAACGGGGACTTTTCGTTCGCCCCCAAAGGAGGGAACAGCTATCGTGCCGTCGTACAGCGTGCGCTCTCTTTTCTCCTCGATCTGGCTGACTGGTCGCGTGACCAGGGCGCAAGCACCATACTTCTGTCAACGCACATGGGATTCCTACGGATTCTTGCGGGCATACTAGAGGAGCAGACCGATCCTGTGGCGGTCCTTGCTCGGTCCTTCAGGAACGCGGAATTGCTCACGTGGAAGTGGGTTCGGGTGACTTGGCCCCGTTTCCTTGAATCGGGGGGTTGAGGGCCTCGCCAATGGCAACGACTCTGGTGCCAACGGAGTATGCCCAAAGCCGTGAATGGGGAATCTCGTCCGATGTTCTGGATTTCTCCCGGTATCAATCGCTTTCGCGCAACTGGACGTCGTCCCAGACCTTGTTGAAAGATCTGAGGAGCAAACTGGACGATGGACGTGTGCCAACTCAGGTGGCCACTATCGGCGCGGCTGGCTCGCTGGGACGGATGGAGGCATCCGATCTTTCAGACGCGGACCTCATCATCGTCCTCAGCGATAACGTGGCCGTAGAATCCCAGGAGGCGAACCAGATCTATGGCGTCGTTTGGGACGCCCTCGGCTCCATACAGCGACCGAACCCTCGCGGCGTGTTCGCAGGCCCGACAAGTACAGCACATCTCTTGGCAAGGATTGGCCACGGCGCCGAGAACCTTGGAACTATCGGGAAGCGCCTCCTTCTGCTCTTGGAGGCGCAGCCGGTTTATGGTGACGGCCAATTTGAAATGGTGGTACACAATCTGGTTGATAGGTACGCTTCAGAGTACGTGGCCAGTGATCCACGCAAGGAGTGGACCTTTCTCATTAACGATCTGATTCGCTACTTTCGTTCAATCTGTGTTCACTACCAGTCGACGTTCGACGATCAGCACGAGCACGACAAGTGGGTTCTTCGGAACGTCAAGCTGAGGCACAGCCGCTTGATCATGTACGTCGGCCTGCTCGCGTTGCTTGGAGAATGCAGCAAGGTCCGCGACCACAAAGTGGAGTGGCTCAAGCAGCGTCTTCGTTGGACGCCACTCGAACGCTTGGCCGCGGTCTACGAGGCGAATACCGACTGGGCTTTCTTCAGGTTGGCTGGGCTATACGACGTTTTCACGGGGCGCGTCAGCGACCCATGCGTTCGCGGGGGTCTCCAGGTCGGCTACGCGGATCGCTACGTTTGTCGCGCCTTCGCGGAGCTTAAAGCGAACTCCGACGCGCTCGCCGCGGAGTTGTCAAGGTTTGTGCTCGATCGGCGCGGCTCGTGGACTGACAGGTTCTTCGAGTATCTCCTCTTCTAGGTCCAATACTCGACAGAAAGACGGTAAGCGGCCGTAGCGGGCTACCGTTCGCGGCAGGCGATCACCGGCACGACGCCGCCGCCGAGCGACACGTTGATGATGCTGGACTCGGAGAGGCGCGAGAGCGCCCCGCCCCACCGTCCGCCGAAGGCATAGGGGTTGACGTTGATCTTCTTGGGGGCGAACAAGAGGCGATCTCCCTCGAAGGTGGGCACGTAGGTTTCCGGAACCTCCACGTACTCCTGCACCACCCAGTCGCCGGCGGCGAGAACCTTCTGCAACGCGGCGCGCCATTCGGCGGGGGAGGACTCGCGGCCGATGACGACCTCCTTGCCACCATGGCCGGAGGCGGACTTGATGACGAAGAGGTCTTTCATGCGGTCGACGAAGCCCAGCAGGTCCTCTTCCCGGCCGCGGAAGCGGACTTTCTGTTCGATCAGCAGCGCGGTCCAGGGGAGGAAGGCGCGCTTCACGACGTTCTCGGTCGGGGTGAAGCAGTGGTCGAAGTCGGTGTCGGAGTAAATGGCCATCACGGCCTTGTTGGAGAGGAGACGCGCGCGGAAGGGGTTGGCCATCACCACCGCGCCCGCGCGCGCGGCGGAGACCAGGGCGCGGCACTCGTCCATCCGCGCCGCCACCTCCTTCGTGAGGACGCGGCGGTAGACGAAGTCGATCTTCGCGCCGCCCACGGTGAGGACGCCGCCGGTGAACTCCAGTTCGCGGGGGTCGGCGATGAAGGTGTGGAAGCCCTGGGCCGCGAAGTAGCGGGCGCAGAGTTCGAACTCCGAGTAGGTGGAAGCCTCGGCCCAATCGACGATGGCGATGGTGGGGCGCGTCACGCCGCCGGCCTGCCGCCAGCATTCCAGGAGGGCGAACAGGAGCATGCCGAGGCGGTCGGTGGGGGCGATGGCGAAGCGGGCGTTGAAGTCGCGGAAGACCTCCGTTGAGAAAAGGTGGCGCTCGGTGAGGTCGATGTAGCCCATGCCGGCGGGCGAATCGCAGTTGAACTCCAGAAACTTGACGGCGCCGTTCGACACGAAGCCGTCCAGGCGCGCCACGTTCACGCACCGGCGGTAGCGGGGTTCAATGGCGGCCAGCGCCCGCTCGTGGTCGTTGATGCGGAAGAAGGTCTGGGCGCGGGGGTCGGCGAAGTAGAGTTGCACCGTCTTTTCGAGCACGTTCATCACGTGCCGGACGATGACCTGGGCCGCCTTGCGCTCGCGCTCGGTGATGAGGTCGGGCTTGAAGAAGATGCGGAGCGGCGCTCCGCCGAACTTGCCGCCGTCGCGAGCCAGGGCGGTGTTGATGGCGTCAAGTTCCCGGCGCGCGCGGGCGGGGTCGCGCTCGATCAAGTGGTGGAAATAGAGGTTCGCCCGCGCGACCTCGGCGTGCATAGATGACGCATTGTGCCACTCGCCGCGCGGGCCGTCAAACCCAAAGCCTCATTAGTGTTCATTCGTGG
>JACQVU010000017.1 GCA_016209585.1 Planctomycetota bacterium | reverse complement strand
GGCACGATCACCGCGCCTTCGGCGGTGATGGTGGCGTCGGGCACGAAGGAAGCGACGTAGGCGGGCGCCACAGGCTCCGGCGGGAACTGGACTCCGGCATCGCTGAACTCGCAGCCCTCGGGCGCGGCGAAGGTGACGTTGCCGTCGTAGTCGAAGGTGGTCTCGGGCGGCAGCGGACAGTAAGCGCCCGGGTCGGCGCCGGCCGGGATTTCCAGCGTGCCGTCGGCGTTGAAGGCGTGGCCGTCGGGCGGGGTGAAGTCCACCGAGCCGTCGGGGTTGAACGACGCCATGTCGCCGAAGCCGGGGATGGGCGCCGGGAAGCCGGCGTCCCAGAACTCGGCCGGCATCGGGGGCATGATCAGGTCGCCTTCCGGGCTGATGGTGGCGCCGTGGGGCGGCTCGAAGTGCAGGCCGCCGTCGTCGGTGATGGTGGCGCCGGGCGGGAAGAAGCCCTGGTACTCCGGCATCACCGCGTGGTGACACTCGATGGCGCCGAGGTCCGGGTTCAGCGTCACGCCGGGAGGCGGCGCGAAGGCCACCGCCCCGCCCTCACCCAGCGAGCAGTCCCCGGCGAAGGGCGCCGCGTAGATGGGGGGCACCGGCTCCGTGAAGTGCGCCATTCCCGTTTCCGCGTCGAACGCCACGTTCACCGGCGGCGGCGGCAGCGAGATGAAGCCCTCCGGGTTGTGCAGCGTCCCTTCGGGCAGCGGGGGCAGCATGGGGTGGCCGAGGGGCACGGTGAAGGCGCCGGTTTCGGGGTTCACCTGGATGCCCTCCGGCAGTTTGAGCATCAGTTCGCCCTCCTCGCCGAACGTGGCGCCCGGCGGCAGGAAGGGCGCGCCCTCCGGCGGGGCGTAGTCGGGCGGGATGGTGACGACGCCGTTCTCGAACGTCGTTCCCGGCGGCGGCGTGAACACCACCCCTCCGGGCGTCATTTCACACCCCGGCGGGAAGGGCATGTCGCAGGCCGGCATGTGATCGAGGGGCACGTTCCAGCCCCCCGGCGTGATCTGCATGCCCTCCGGCGGGGGGCAGAGGACGCCGCCTTCGGGATGGTAGGCGGCATCGGGGCAGAAGGGAGCGATGAAGCCCGGGTCGATGGGCTGGCCGGGCGGGCAGATCATCGCGTCGGGGGTGATCTGCATGTACTCCGGCGGGTCGAAGACGAAGTGCCCGTCGGGGTTGAACGTGGTGCCCTCCGGGAAGTGGGGGAAGACGCCCACCGGCGCCTCGGGCGGGATGTCGCACCGACCGTGGGCGTCGAACGGGAACTCCGGCGAGGGCGGCGCCGCCTCGCACGTGCCGTTCAGGTGGAAGGTGCAGCCGTCGCCGAAGCCGGGCGGCGGCTCGAACGTCGGGGAATAGAACTCCATGTCCACCGGCGGGAAGTGGACCACGCCGTCGGCGAACTGCGCGTCGTCCGGCGGGGTGAAGTGCATGCCGCCGTCGTCAGTGATCTCGGCGCCGGGGGGGAAGTAGCCCGGGTAGGGCGGCATGGCGGCGTGATGGCATTCGATGGCGCCGGCGTCGGGATTGAGATCGACGCCCGGCGGCGGGCCGAAGGCCACGTTGCCGTCGGGGGTGAGCGCCGCATCGCCCGCGAAGGGCGCCACGTAGAGAGGCGGCACCGGCTCCGCGAAGTGCACCATGTTCGCCTGCGGATCGAACGTCACCTCCCCGGCCGGCGGCGGCAGATGCACCAGACCCTCCGGCGTGCAGGCCGCTCCTTCGGGCAGAGGCGGGAGCGCCGGGTGATCCGGCGGGATGGTGAACGCGCCGGTCTCCGGGTCGATCTTCACGCCGGCGGGCGGGGTGAAGGAGAAGGAGCCGTCGTCGTTGAACTGGGAGTCGGGCGGCAGGAACGAGGCCCCGGCCGGCGGGGCGGCGTCAGCCGGGATGGTGACGACGCCGTTCTCGAACGACGTGCCCGGGGGCGGGGTGAAGACCGCGCCTTCGGCCGTCATCTCGCATCCGGGCGGGAAGTGGGCTTCGCAGGCCGGCATGTGGTCCGCGGGGACGTACCAGGCGTCGGGCGCGACCACCATGCCCTCGGGCGGCGGGGCGACGAAGCCGCCTTCCGGGTGATACTCGGCGCCGGGGCAGAAGGGAGCCATGAAGCCGGGGTCGATGGGCTGATCGGGAGGACAGATCATCGCGTCGGCCGTGATCTCGATGGTGTCGGGCGGGTCGAAGACGATGTGGCCGTCGGGGTTGAACGCGGTTCCCTCCGGGAACGGGGGCACAACGCCGGGCCCCGCGTCGCCCGGAATGTCCAGCGTGCCGTCGGGGCTGAAGTCGTAGCCGGGCGGCGGTCCGAACTCGAACGAGCCGTCGTTGTGGAAGTCGGCGGCGTCGCCCAGGCCGCTGACCTCGATTCCGGTGAAGACGTCGGCCGGGGTGTAGAACTGGTCGTCGAACGGCGGCAGTTCCATCGTGCCGTCGGCGTTCATGTGGAAGTGGTCGGGCGGCTCGTACGACAGCCCGCCGTCGGGCGTGACGGTGGAGCCGGGGGGGAAGAACCCTTCGGGCGTGGGGGCGTACTCCTGGTGCATGGAGTAGGCGCCGTCATCAGGCGACACCTGCATGCCCTCGGGCGGCGCGAACTGCACGGCCCCGTCCGGCGCCACGGCCGCCCCGGCCGAGAAGGGCGCGAAGTGATCAGGCGACATCGGCTCGGAGAAGATCACCTGCTGGGTGTCGGCGTTGAACGCCATGCCGGAGGGCATGGGCACCACGATGGCGCCCGCCTGCGGGTCGTACTGCGTCCCCTCGGGGAAGGGCGGCGTCTGCCCGGCCTCGTTGGGCAGCACGAAGGCCCCGGTGGCGCCGTCCACCTGCGCCCCCTCCGGCGGGGCGAAGGTCATGCTGCCGTCCTGGTTGAACACCGCGTCCGGCGGCGCCATGCCCGACTCCGCCGGCGGCGCTGACTCGGCCGGGATGGTGATCTGCTCGCCGTCGAACGTCGCGCCGTCGGGCGGCGTGAACTCCACCCCCTCCGCCGTGACCGTGGCTCCGGGGGGGAAGCAGGCCTCCGTGGGCGGAACCGAATCGGGGGGAATCTGGTAACTCTCGCCGTCTTCCGCCACCGTCATGCCCTCCGGCGCGGGAACGGCGACCGCGCCGTCCGACATCACCGTGGCCTCGGGCAGGAAGGGCGCCACCGCGCCGGGGTCGTACGGCTCCGGCGGGAACTGGACGAAGTCCGGCGTCACCGTCACCCCCTCCGGCGCTTCGAACGTGAACGTGCCGTCGTAGCCGAACGAGGTGCCGGGCGGGAAGGGGGTGAAAGTCCCCTCCGGCGCGTCGGCCGGAATGGTGAGCGTGCCGACGCTGTCGAACTGGTAGCCCTCCGGCGGCGCGAAGGTGACGGAGCCGTCGTCGTGGTAGTCCACGTTGTCGCCGAAGCCGGTCACCGGCGGCTCCGTCGCCGTGGCGGTGGCCGAGTCGTCGAGCAGCAGCGCGTCGTCGGCGGGGGCGTCGGCGGTCTGGTCCGGAGTGGTGTCGGTGTCGGCGGTGTCGGTGGCGTCGGTGGTCGCTTCGGGATCGGGCGAGCCGGTGGCCGAGGCGTCGGTGGCGGTCTGGTCGGAGAGGTCGCCGGCCAGCATGGCCGGGGCGACGCGCTCTTCGAGTTTCTTCGCCTTGAGCTTGCCGATCTTCTTCTTCTGGTCCTTCTTCATGCCTTTCATTTCGGCCATGGGGCACCCCTTTCAGCGACGCGGACAGCGTGTTTTCTGGACTGCGCCGGCGGCGCAGGAATCCTCGACTAGAACAACAGGTCCACCTTCAGCGTCTTCGACGCCCGGTCCAACAGGTCTTCGTAGAGCGGGCGGCTTCCCACGTTGATGCTGGCGGTTCCGGTCATGCCGGGCCGGAGCGCGCCGGTATCGGGGTTCCTGACGTGCGCGAAGACGTAGTAACTGGGGGCGACGTCGGTGCGGGCGGTTTTCTCGCCACGCTCGGTGATTTGGGTGACGGTGGAGAGGAGCCGCTCGGCGGGCATGGCCTTGAGACGGACCTCCAGCGTGTCGCCCACGCGCACCCGGTTCACTTCCCGCTCTTCCACGGGCACGGAAATGAGCAGTTCGCGCGGGTCGATGATCTCCAGCACGGGCTTGCCGGGGCCGACGTACTCTCCCTGGCGCTGGTCGAGGTTCGGCGTGACCACGATGCCCTCGAAAGGGGCGACGATGCGCATCTCCGCCAGGTCTTTCTCCACCTCGGCCAGCCGGGCGCGGGCCTGGCCCAGTTGCGTCTGCAACGCGCGGAAGCGCGCCGGGTCGCCCTGGCTGGCCGCCTCGCCGATCTGGCGGCTCACGCCCGTCACCTCGGCGTCGAGGCTGCGCCATTTGCGCTCCACGTTGCGGTTTTCAATCACCGCCAGCAACTGGCCGGCGGCGACGGCGTCGCCCTCGCGGACCAGCACCTGGTTCAGGTAGCCGCCGACGCGGGCGCTGAGCGTGGCCTGCCGCACCGGCTCGACCGCGCACTTCTGGCGCAGGTCGAACCCCACCGGCACGAGCAGCGCCGCCAGGAGCAGCACGAGCGCCGCGGCCAGCACGCCCTTCGCCCGGCGGGTGCGGATCGTCTTCTCGTTTGCCTTCGCCAGTTCGGCCACGAAGCCCTTGAACTTCTTGCCGAACGCCCCGAAGAGTTTCCAGGCCACCCAGAGCGCGGCCAGGAGGCCGATCTCGTCGAGGAAACTGACGGCCAGCCCCTCGGCCAGGAGCCACAGGCCGGTGAGCAGGCCGGCCATGTAGATGATGTTGGCGATGCCGTAGATGAAATAGGCCCGCCGCTCGGCGAGGGTGTAGCCCTCCCACTCCTCGTCGGCCTTGAGGTGGAAGACGTGCCGCCGCACCATCGTCTTCAGGAAGCCGAGCGAGTTCTGCTTCATGTTGGGGGTTTCGAGCAGGTCACACATCAGGTAATAGCCGTCGAGTTTCATCATCGGGTTGAAGTTCACGGCCACGGTCGAGAAGCCGCACACGCACATCGCCTGGTACATCACCGCGTTCAGCGAACTCTCGGCGGTGGTCGCGAACCAGATGAAGGCGCAGATGGCCCCGATGAAGAACTCGAAATAGCCCCCGGCGATGGTGGCGCAGACCCGCTTGTACCGCTCCGGGAAGGTCCAGGCGTCGGAGATGTTGGCGTACATGCAGGGCTGGAAGAACAGGAACAGGAAGCCCAGTTCATGCACCTCGCCGCCGAAGTGCTTGCAGGTGTAGCCGTGCGCCAGTTCGTGCAGACAGATCACGGTGAAGACCGTGAGCCAGAGCGTCAGCCACTGCTCGCCCGACTTGTTGAAACTGAACACCGCGTCGATCCCGCGCTGCACTTCGTCCCATTTCACCGCGATCACCAGCGACGCCAGCGCCATCATCCCCACCATCACCACCTGGAACCACGGCCGCCAGAAGAAGCGCAGGTAGGGAATCGTGCGATTGAAGAACTGGTCCGGATCGAAGATCGGGATGCGCATGTAGGTGACCGACCCTTTGGCCGCGAACACCTTGCTCTTGCGCGCCTCCCGCGCCCGCTCGACCAGCATCTGGTTCTTCTCTTTTCCCGTGCGCTCCAGCAGTTTCAGGCCGTCGAGCGACTTCAGGTACTGCTCGATCTCCTCCTTCTTCACCTCCACGTCGGGGTGCGCCGAAGCGTACCGCCGGTGGACCCCGGCCACGTCGGAAGCCCCGTCAAGCAGCGTGACGATGTCGAACTCCTCGGCTGAGAACTTGTAATAGTCCTGCGTCGCCGGGTCTTTCACCACGTAGGTCACCTCGCCGTGCTTCACTTGCCGCACGATGCGGAGGTCGTCACGCAGTTTGGGGCGTTCCAGCGCGGTGGACATCGTTTGCTATCGGCCGTCAGGGCGCTTTCTCAGTGACCAGCCAAGCCCGGCCGTCGGCTTCGACTTTCACCGGGAACTTCACGCGAACCAGGTTCCCCGGACGCAGAGCGTACACTGCGCCGGCGCGGTCGGGCGCGCCGTTCACCGCGTCCAGAGCGGCCAACTGTTCGGCCAGCGGCCGCGCCGGGTCCGCCAGCACCGTGGTGCTCGGCACCGAGAACTCGATGGCCAGCGAACGACTCGCCGGGTTGATCACGTCGGAAATGAACGCCGCCGGGTCATGCCCCGCCAGCGCCAGAGCCACGCGCCCCGTGCCCAGGTCGAACAGGCGCGCGGAGTTGTTGCCCGCCCCCGTGAGCACCATCGCGCGCCGGCCGCCGCCCGCGTCACGCACCGCGAAAGCGGCCAGCGCCGCCACCGGACCCGCGTGCCCGGAAAAAACAGCCACGGGCCGGCCGGCCGCCGCCGCGCCACCGGCGTGAACACCGGTGGCGTACACCCGCGCCGCGCCGTCGGCGCAGGCGGTGGCCACGTCCCCCGCCGATGAGCCTTCCACGAAGACCACCGCCGTCACCGGCGCGGCGTGGCCGGCGAGCGTGGCCATTGGCTCGCCCGTGGCCGCGTACCACAACGCCACGGCCGTGTTCCCCCCTCCCGCGAGCCGCCTGCCGTCGGGCGAAAAGGCCAGCGCCCTCACCGGGCCGCACGCCGCAGCCTCCAGCGGGCGGACGGTGGTTTCCATCGTTTGAATGTCCACCGACCCCAGGAACGCCGCCCCGCCCTCGCGCGCGAACGCGAAGAGATCGTGATCCGTGAACGCCATTGCCGCCGCCCGCACCGGCTCGCCCGTGGCGGGGGCGCTCCACCCCTCGTCGGGCGTCCCCTCGCGCCAGGCGCCGCCGGCGTTGGGGCGCGGACCGACACGGTAAAGGTGCGCCCGCCCGTCCCGCCGGCCCACGAACGCCAGCGCCCCGTCCGACGCCACCGCCAGCGCCGTGACAGCCGCCCCCGCCGACCCGCTGGGGCCGGCGCCGCCGCCGGGGCCCGCGCCAGAGCCGACGGCCAACACCCGCTCCCCGCTGCCGGCGGAGAAGACGCGGACCTCGCCGCTCTCCAAGCCGGCGAACAGCGCCGTCTCGCGCGCCTCGCCGCGCGAAGCAAGGACCACGCTCTCCACGCGCTCCGCCGGGCCGCCCACCGTGAAAACGGGTTCCGGACCGCCCCGCCCCGCCGCGGCCCCTTGGCCCCCGGCGGCTGCGGCTCCAAACCCATCGCGCCGGAAAACTCGCGCGACGCCATCGCCGGCCAGCGTGCACAGGTAGGCGCCGTCGGGCGAGAACGCCACGGCCCGCACACCGCCCGTGTGCCCCGGCAGCGACGCCGCCAGCGCGCCGCTCCCGCTCGCGCACAGGCGCGCCACGCCGTCGCTCGACCCCGTGACCACAAAGGCGCCGTCAGGGGACGCCGCCACGGAGGTGATGGTCGGCGCCCGGCGCACGAAAGCCGTGAACCAGGGCAGCGCCGGGTGGCGCGCGCGCACGCGATCCAGGTCCTCGCATTCCAGCGTCACCCGCACGGCGTCGTCCTCACCAAGCGCCAGGAACTCCGTCAGCCAGGCGGCCGGCACGTAGGCGCGCACGAACAGGTCCGACGGGTCCAGCAAGGCCAGCAACTTGGCGCCGGAACTGATCCACGCCCCTTCCTTAACATGCACCTCGGAGACCACCGCCGACTCGAACGGGCAACGCAGGCTCATCTTCTCCAGCGCCACCTGCGCGCTCTCCATGTCCTGGCGCGCCGACTCCAACCGGTCCTGCGCGTTCTCCCGCGCCGTGTCCGACGACCATTGCGGGTTCTCCTGCTTCACCTGCCGCTCGGTCTGGGCGATGGCCAGTTCCTGCTTCCGAATGCGGACGTTCACGTCACGCGTGTCAAACTCCGCCAGCAACTGGCCCTGCGTCACCCGCTCGCCCTCCCGCACCAGAAGTCGGCGCAGAATGCCGGCCTGCTCCGCGTAGAACAACCGGTGCTTGCGCGACTCGACCGTGGTCCACGTTTCCAGCCCGCCGCCAGCCTCTCCCGCCGGGCCACCCCCCGCGCCCGCCGGCGCCAGCGCCGGGGAGACGCTGCTCGCCACCGCCTGCCCGGATGCCGCCATGCTGCCCGCCGCCGGTGGCGCCGGCTCCACGGACGACTCGCCGGCCGACACGCTCTGCAGCCGGACGGAAGTGGAACGCAGCCATGGAACCGTCTTGAACAGCAGGAACCAGAGCAAGGCGGCGACGCCGGCCGCGACCCAGACCTTCCGCGGAAAGAGCATATAGTGTCTCGCTTCCGTAGCCGAACCGCCCGACCCCGCGCACCACTACTGAACGCCGCCGCTGGTGGCCCATATCCTCCCCGACGCCCGCGGTCCGCTCAAGCGCGAAGCGCCGCCGGCGGCCCGTAAAAAAAGACACAGCCGCGCGAAAGGCGCGTGGGGGTCGGCCCCGGCGGGGCCGTGTGGCGCGGGCAGGTGGAAGGTTATTTCGCGTTGCAGGCGTCAGGCCGGCCCCCGCGGGTCGCGGGGGACGTTCTTCGCCCGCCGGGATTTTGTCGAGGGGCTGGTATATGCTGGCGAACGCCATGAGCGCGCCACTGGAAGGCTACCGCGTTCTTGAGGTGTCGCACGCGCTGGCCGGGCCGTTCGCCGGAATGGCGCTGGGAGACCTCGGCGCGGACGTGATTAAAATTGAACCGCCCGGCGGCCGAACGGGTGACGTGGGCGCATCGGCCGAGTTGCGCGGCGAGAGCGTCTACTTCATGTCGCTCAACCGCAACAAGCGGTCGGTGGTGCTGGACCTCAAACACCCCGCCGACCGCGCGCGGTTCCACGCGCTGGCTCGCACCGCCGACGTGATGCTCGACAACACCCGCCCCGGCGTGGCCGCGCGGCTGGGCTTCGATGCCAAAACGCTGCGCCGTCTCAATCCCCGCGTCATCTGCTGCTCCATCACGGGTTACGGCAGGACCGGCCCCTTTTCCGGCCGCCCCGGCTTCGACTACCACGTGCAGGCGCTCTCGGGCGCCATGGCCATCACCGGGGAACCGGGGGGCAAGCCCACCAAGAGCGGCCTCAGCGTCATCGACCACATGGCCGGGTACGTGGCCGCGGGCGCCGTGGTCGCGGCGCTGTTGCGGCGCGAGCGCACCGGGGAGGCCGCCGACATCGACCTCTCGCTCCTCGACATCCAGATGGCCATTACCTCCTATCTCGCCGCCCACTACCTCCAGACCGGCGAGAAGCCCCGCCGCGTCGCCAACAGCGGCCATGCGCGCGGCGTGCCCTTCCAACTCTTCCGCGCCAGCGACGGCTGGGTAATGGTGGCGGCCTACACCGACAAACACTTCGCCCTGCTCTGCCGCTGCCTCTCCCAACCGGCCCTCGCCCGGGACCCGCGCTTCGCCACCCAAGCCGCCCGCTTCCGCCACCGCCGGCCGCTGCTGCGGCTGCTGGCGGGGCTTTTCGCCGCGCAGCCATGCGCGCACTGGCAACGGAAACTGGTGGCGGCCGGCCTGGCCATCGAGCCGGTGCGGACGCTGGACGAGGCGCTGAGGCACCCCCAGGTGCGGGCGCGCGGGATGGTGGTGAAGGCGCCACACCCCCGCGGCGGAACGTTCCGCGCCGTCGGCCACCCCTTTCGCATCAGCGGGATGGGGGCCATTCTCCGCCCGCCGCCGAGTTACGGGCAGCACACGGAGGAACTGGTGGGCCAGCGCGCGCCACGCCTGCCAGCCCGGCCGTGAAGTCCGGACGTCGTCAGTTCTCAGTTGTCGGTTCTCAGTCGTCAGGCCGGAGGGCCTTCGCGAGCGCGCCGGCGCGCCACCTCCGGACCGTCTGACGGCGGAACGACGAACCGGCGCCGGCGCGGGATCAGACGATCTCAACGTTTTGCGCGCCGCGTACCACGTCGCCGATGGCCGCCCCCTTCACGCCGTGTCGCTCCAGGCGGGCCAGCACCTTGCGGGCGTTGAACCGGGGGACGATGACCACCATCCCCACGCCCATGTTGAAAACGCGGTACATCTCCGCCCGTTCCACGTTCCCCGTCTCCTGGATGAGGCGGAAGATCGGGGGAACCTCCCACGACTTGCGGTCGATGCGCACCGCCAGGCCCCGGGGCAGGATGCGCGGCACGTTTTCCACCAGCCCGCCGCCGGTGATGTGCGCCAGGCCGCGCACGATGCGCTTCACGCGGTAGGCGCGCAACAGCGCCAGGATGGGCTGCACGTAGATGATGGTGGGCGTGAGCAGCGCCCGGCCGAGCGATGCACCGAGGGCGTCAATGTGATCGGAGACCTTCATTCCACCCGTCTCCAGCAACACCTTGCGCGCCAGGGAGAAGCCGTTGGAATGGAGGCCGGACGAGAAGAGACCGAGCACGGCGTCGCCTTCCTCAATCTCCGCGCCGCGGATGATGCGGTCTTTCTCCACCACGCCCACCGCGAAGCCGGCCAGGTCGTACTCCCCTTCCTGGTAAAAACCGGGCAGTTCCGCCGTCTCCCCGCCGAGAATGGCGCACCCGGCCTGCTCGCAGCCGTCGGCGATGCCCTTCACCACGGCGCTCATGGCCGCCGCGTCCAGGTGGCTGGTGGCCACGTAATCCAGGAAGAAGAGCGGCTCCGCGCCCACGGTGAGGATGTCGTTGACCGACATGGCGACGAGGTCGATGCCCACCGTGTCGTGCACGCCGGTGAGGAAAGCGATCTTGAGTTTGGTGCCCACGCCGTCGGCGCCGGAGACCAGGATGGGGCGCCGGAAGTTGCGTTTGAACAGGCCGGGGTCGTGATCCAGCGAGAACAGCCCGGCGTACCCGCCCTCGAACCCGCGCATCACGCGCGGCGTCAGCGTGCGCCGGACGTGTTGCTGTATGAGGTCGACGAAGAGATCGCCTTCGTCGATGTTCACGCCGGAGTCGCGGTAGGTCAGCGGCCGTTTCACGGAAACAGGCTCTCAGAATTCCCCGTTCCGGCGGGCCGGCGGGACCGGGGCCGCCTTGGGCGGCGCGCCGGCGGGCGGCGGGGCCGGTTTCTCATTCGAGGCGGAAGCGGCGGCGCGAAGTTCCTTGACGGCGGCGTCCAGCGCCGCCAGCCGGGCGTCGATCTCGCCGCGCGCCGCCGCGAAGTCAGCCGCCACCTGCTCCGCCTGCTTGCGGGCGGCGTCGATGGCTGCGGTGTGCTGGTCCAGAACGGCGCCGGCGCGCGCGCCCTCCGCCCGCACTTCGTCGCGGATCTGCTTCAGGCCGGCCGCCACCGTCTGGCCCTGCGCCGTGACGGCCGCCCGCGCCTGCGCGATACTGCCTTCCGCCGATTTCACCGCCGCGTCCACCTGCTTCAGCCCGTCGGCGGCCGCGGCGATCTCCCGCGCGCTCTTGATCAGGTCGCCGGAGATCGCGGCGACCTTCTCCTGGAGGGCGGCTACGTCCGCCGCGCTCTTCTCGGCCAGCGACTGGCGGGCGGCGGCCTCGTCGGCGGCCTCCTGTTTCACCGCCGCGAGCTGCCCCGCCAGGAGACGCGAAGCGCCTTTGAGCGCCGCTTCCGCCTCCGTCTTCTGCGAGTCAAGACGCACGCCGAGGTCGGTGACCGACGTGGCGATCGCCTCCGCGCGGGTGGTGAACGCCGCGTCAGCCGCGACCATCTTCGCGTCGAGCGCGGCGATCTCCGCCGCGCTCTTCTCCGCCAGCGCCTGGCGGGCGGCAGTTTCGTCCGATGCGGCTTTCTCGCGTGCCGCCTGTTCGTTGGCGGCGAGCGTTTGCCGCTCCTTCGTCTCCGAGAGGGCGTGGTCAGCCAGCGCCTTGGTCGCCGCCTCCGCGCGGGTGGTGAACGCCGCGTCAGCCGCGACCATCTTCGCGTCGAGCGCGGCGATCTCCGCCGCGCTCTTCTCCGCCAGCGCCTGGCGGGCGGCGGCCTCGT
>JACQVU010000134.1 GCA_016209585.1 Planctomycetota bacterium | reverse complement strand
GGCCAGGGTCTCGGCGAGACCGGCGCTCCGCCAGTCCATCACGAAAACGGTCCCGCGCGAGTAGCCGTGCCGGTTCCGCAGACGCGGCCGACGGCGGGAAGCGTTCGCGGACGACATGGCGGGCGCGCTCCGTTCGTCACCACCCGCTGGCCCGCGCCGCGGCTTCAAGTTCGCGGCGGATGAACTGGTAGTGGCCGAGGCGTTGCGGGGAGATCTCGCCGCGCCCCGCGGCGGCGATCACCGCGCACCCCGGTTCCGCCAGGTGCGCGCAATCCTTGAAGCGGCATCCTCCCCGCAGCGCGGCGAACTCCGGCATCAGGCCGGCCAGGTCGCCGGGCGCGAGCGCGGAGAGCGCCAGGTCGCGCACGCCGGGCGTGTCGACGATGTGCCCGCCGCCGGCGAGACGCAACAGCCGGGTGACGGTGGTGGTGTGGACCCCTTCCCGCGACTTCCGGTTCACCTCGGCGGTCGCCAGAGGCGGCCCGGGGCGCAGGGCGTTGACCAGGCTGGACTTGCCGGCGCCGCTGGGGCCGGCCAGGACCGAGGCGCGCCCGGCCAGCAAGGCACGCAGGTCGTCCAGCCCCTCTCCGGTGAGCGCGCTGGTCAGGACCACCGGGAAGCCCAGGGCGCGATAGGGGTCCGCCAGGCTCTGGACCTCGCCGCGCAAGGCGGCCCCGGCGAGATCGATCTTGTTGACACAGAGCGCGAAGCCCATCCCGCCCTGCGCCGCGATGACCTGGAAGCGGTCGATGAGGTGCGGCTCGATGGGCGGGTCCAGGGCGGCGACGACGCAGACCAGGAGATCCACGTTGGCGGCCACCACCTGTTCGCGGCCGCGCAGCCGGTTGGAGGCGCGCGCCAAGCGCCCGCGGCGCGGCTCGACACGCTCGATTACCCCGGCCTCAAGGCTCTCGTCAAGGAAGTGGCCGGCGACGCGGTCGCCCGCCACCACGCGGGAATGTTCCCGCCGCGCCGGGCGGCGGTCGCGCACCCGGGCGGTGCAGGGCACTTCACGGTCCGCCACCTCCACGACAGCGGTCAGCCCGTGCACCCGCACGACCACGCCCTGGAATTCCAGTCGATCCGCGCTCATTCCCCGGCCGAGGCGCGCCAGTCGCCCTCCGGAGCCCGGCGGTGCCCCAGGGCCGCGCGGGCGGCGGCGTTGTCGCGATCAATGATCAGGGTGATGCGCCAGTGACGCCGCGCAGCCTCGGCCAGGCCGGCGTCACGACACCACTCGGCGAGCGCCAGATGGGCGGCGCGGTCCTCGGCGTTTCCCGGACGCATGGACAGCCCGGCCTCCCGGTTCCAGTAGTCGGTCCAGCGGGTGGCGGCCGGCTCGATCCGGGACGATCCGCCGGGGAGGTAGTCTTCGCCGCGCGCCGTGATCACGCGCACCCGGCCGTCGGGCAGGCGACTCACGAAACCCTCCGACGCGGCGTTGGTCTTGGCGTCGGTGACCTTGGCGTACTCCGTCAGGTCGGCGGCGACCAGCCAGCGCCCCTCGAAGAAGCGGCGCGCGGGCGACTCGGCCCGGAAGCGGTTCTCTTCCTCCAGCCAGCCAGCCTCGACGCCGTTGAGGCGGAAGCCGCCGCGATCCCGTACGGAGCGCGCCTTGGCGGCGTCGGTGAGGTTGCGCTGCAGCTGGCGTTCCAGGTACGCCCGCCCCGAGATCCATTGGCCCGGCCCGGCCAGCCGCATGCCCTGGTCGCGCATGCGAAGGTCGCGGGCCACCTGGTCAGACCCGACGTGGTCGTAGAGGCCGCGGCGGAGGTTCTCTTCATATTGTCCGTAGCCGATCCAACTGCCGGTGAGGGGATCGGGAACGCTGCCGAAGCCGGTCATCTTGCGTTCGGCGTCGATCTTTTCCATCTCCTTGCGATCCACCCAGCCGACGCCCGCGACGTACCCGACGGACTCCGAGCGGCGCTCGAAGAAGTTCCACTGCTTGGTGAAGGCCACGACGTAGGCCGCCGCCAGCAACAGTTGGCCGAGCGCCGCCAGCGCCACCCAAGCCCGCCACCCCGTCGCCGGCTCCGCCGGCCGGCGGCGGATGGGGCCGGCCTGCTGCACGATGGCCTCGCGCAGCCGTTCGATGGAGAAGGGCTTGGGCACGAACTCGTTGATGCCGGCGTCGAACATCGCCTTGATGCGCTTCTGGTCGCCGCTGGCCGACATGCCGATGACCTTCAGGCCGCGGGTGTGCTCCGACTCGCGGATGCGCCGGCAGACGATGTCGCCATTGATGTCCGGCAGGTTGAGGTCCAGCAGCACCACGTCGGGGCTGAAGTCCACGGTGAGGAAGCCGGCCTCGTACCCGGTGGCCGCGGTTTCGACCACGTAATGGTGTTTCTTGAGGCCCGCGGTGATCACTTTGGCGATGAGCGGATCGTCGTCCACCACCAGCACGCGGTGGCCGGTGAGCGTGTAGGGGTCGTTGAAGTCCAGGCGCGGGCCTGGGCGGTCGGGCGCGGGATCCTGCCCCGGCGGGGCCGGCGCCGGCGCTCCCCCGGCCTCGCCGGCGACCACCGGCGCGCCGCGCCGCGGCGCCTCGCCGTGACCCGCGCGTTCACCGTCACCGTGGTCCGCGTTCATTCCCGACTCCCCTGGACTCCTC
>JACQVU010000135.1 GCA_016209585.1 Planctomycetota bacterium | reverse complement strand
TGGGGAGATAGGGAGATGGGGAGGTGGCGAAGGAAGGAACGTGAGAACGCGAGAACGCGGGAACGTGGGAACATGGGAACGTGAGAACGTGGGATGGGGCAGGTGCCGTCCCCCGCCTTTGGGTGCTGGGTGCTGGGTGCTGGGCCCAACACCCAGCACCCAGCACCGCGGTACTCCCCCCTCCCCCAACCAAGACGTGAACGCCGACCCGACACGCTGGCGGTGGTTGCTTTTGCGCCTCATCGCGCCGCCGGCGCTGCTCGCGGCCGGCTGCTTCGGATCGGACCTCCAGCCGTCGCCGGCGCCGGCGCTGGGCGGGTCCGCGGTTCCTTTGGGAGAGGGCGACCGGAGGCCGGTGGAAGCGAACGCGGCGCGTCCGAGCGAGGGCGGCCGCGCGCCGGGCGAGGGCGCCGACCCCCCTTCGGCGAGCGCACCGGAAGAAGGGCCGGCCTCCACCAGCCGGGAGGTGGCGCTGCGCTATCGCATCGAGCCGTTGCGGGCTGACCAGGACCCTGGCGAGTTGGCGGAACGGGCGGTGGCGGTGTTCAGCGACCGGCTCACCGGCGCGGGCCTTTTGTACGGCGACGACTTCGACGTGCAACTTTCCGGTCGGGCGCGGCGCGAGGTGCGCGTCGTCTTGCGCGGCACGGCGCCGGCTCAACTTGCCCGGCTGCGGCCGATCCTGGAGAACTCCGGCGCGCTGGAGATTTGCTTTTTTCTGGATAAGGCGCTGCACGATCACTTAACTAGTGGCCCCCCGCCGGAGGGCGGGGCCGGCACGCGCATGGCGCTCGTCCTGCGAAAGGTGGAGTGCGCGCGCAACGACGGCGGCGACCGGGTGGCCTACGTGACCGACGGTTACCACCGCGTGCTGGTGAAGACGCCGCTGGACTTCACGCTGTCGCGCGCGGACTGGGAGAGCGTGGAGGGATCGGCCGGCGGCGTTCGGTTTCAGGTGGCGGCCGGCTCGCGGGAGCGGTGGCGCAGGTACTTCGAGGTCCACCGCGGCGGGCCGTACGGCCTCTGTCTGGATGGCGTGCTGCGGCACATCGGCACGGTGAACGACGAGTTCCTCGATGGCCGTTTCACGCTGCCGGCCTTCGCCGACGAGGCGCGGATGAAGGCCACGGCCGCCGCGCTGCGCATGATGGAGTTCGGAGCCAAGGTCGAACCCCTCGGCGAGGAGTGATCGAGGGGGCTGTCGCTGAAAGCCACGTCTGATGACCCAGAACCTGAACCGACGTTTCCTGCTGATCGCCGTCATGCTGGTCGTGGCCGGCTATTTCGCCTGGCCCGGCGTCTGGCCGCTGGACCCGGAGCAGTACGAGAAGCCCTTTTTCGCCACGCGCCGCATCCGGCTGGACATCGACCTCGCCGGCGGGGCGCGGCTCCGCTACAAGGCGACCCAGCACGACATCAAGCGTCACGTGGACCGCGATCCCGACAAAGAGGTGCTCGCCCAGACCATCGCCACGCTCACCAAGCGGCTCGACCCCGACGGCGTGAAGAACGTCCGCATCCAGCAACTGGGCGCGACCGGCGTGGAAGTGACGTTGCCCGGCGTGAGGGACGAGGAGGCGAACGAGGCCGATCGCCTCATCCGCCGCACGGGCGATTTACGTTTCCTGATCGTCGAGACGGCCAAGGGCAGCGTCGACCAGCGCGGCCGCAAGGCATTCAAAGACGACCCCAACCTGCTCGCCGACGGGAAGGTTCCCGGCAACGACGAACTGGACGTCGACTACCGCTGGTACCGCGAGAAGCCGATACCACCCAAGCGTTTCGACTTCGAGCCGATGGAGGCGTTCGAGAAACGTATCAACGACTACAAGGAGGCTCTGGCCGCCAAGCAGGGCTTCTGGGTGCTGTGCCGGGTGCCGCGGACGGCCTCCAAAATCTTCACCGGCAAGGAACTGAACCCCGACTACCTGCGGATCGTGCCGGCCGACGATCTCGGCAACACCGAGATCGCCTTCCGCCCCCTCGGCGCCGCGGCGGAGAACAAACTGGAAGACCTCACGTCGTCCAACGTCGGTAAGCAGATGGCCATCATCCTCGACGACGTGGTCACCTCCGCCCCCACCATCCGCTCGCGCATCAAGTCGGCCGGCGTCCTCACCGGCTTCCAACCCAAGGAACAGCGCGACGTGCTGGCCGTGCTGAAGGCCGGGGCGCTGCCGGTGAAACTGGTGCAGGAGGGGAAGAGTTTCGTGGGGCCGTCGCAGGGGCAGGACGCCATCGACCGCGGGGTGTGGGCGGTGATGCTCGGCCTCATCGCGGTGCTGGTCTTCATGGTGGGCTACTACGCCTTGGCCGGCGTGGTGGCCAACCTGGGCCTGGCGGTGGGGTTGGCGCTCATCCTCGGCATTTTCGGCCTGTTCAACGTGTCGCTCTCGCTGCCCGGCATCGCCGGCCTCATCCTCACCGTGGGCATGGCGGTGGACGCCAACATCCTGATCTTCGAGCGCGTCCGGGAGGAGCGCGAGCGCGGCGTCGCCCTGCAGCGCGCGTTCGAGAACGGTTATGCCCGCGCCTTCTGGACCATCTTCGACTCCAACCTCACCACGCTGCTCACCGCCGTCTTCCTGCGCCTCATCGGCACCGGGCCGCTGGCCGGCTTCGCCACCACGCTGATGGTCGGCATCCTGGTCTCGATGTTCACGGCGCTCTATTTCACGCGCACCGTCTTCGGCTGGCTGATCAAGCGCGGGATCATGAAGGAATACCAGCCCATCGTCCGCTTCCCGCGCACGGCCATTCCCTTCATGCGCATCGCCCCGTTCGCCGTGGCCGGGTCGCTGGTGGTGATCGCCGTCGGGATGGTCTATTTCGGGCTGCGCGGGGCCGACAACTTCGGCATCGACTTCCAGGGCGGCCAGAAAGTGGTCTTCGCCCTGAAGGACGCCATGCAGATTCGCGAGGCCCGCCAACTGGTCGCGGCCTACCGCGCGCCCGGCGAGTCGCAGCCCCGCTTCGCCAAGTTCGACTTGCAGCAGTTCTCGCTCACGGCGAACGCGGCCACCGGCACGGAGGCGCGCCAGTTCGAGGTGCGCCAACCCGTTCCCGCCGACATCACGCCCAACGCGCTGGCCGCCTCCCTTGAGGGGTTCAAGAACGACATCAAGACCGCGTTCCGCGAGCACCTCGTGCCCGAGGGCGACGTCACGCGCCTCACCATCGCCTCCAACCCCGCGCCCACGCTGACGCTGACGTTCACGCCCGTCACCCGGCCGGGGCTGGCCCTCGACGACGACGAGAGCCGGGCCTTCCGCGACGCGCTCCAGGGCGCCTTGGCCAAGCGCACGGTCGGAAGCCGCACGCTCGGAACCCCCGCGGTCGAACCACCCGCCGAGGGCGCCACCGATTGGCAACTGCGCCTCGAAGCCGTGGGCGGCTGGGACTACTTCCAACTCGCCCCCGCGGCCGTCCAGGCGCTGAGGGAAGAGGCTCCGCTGGCCGGCGGCGGGAAGGTGGCCTCCGTCCGCCTCGCCCCCACTGAAGCCCCCGAGGAACCAAAGAACCACCGGATCGCGGCCGCCTTCAACGCCACGGCGGAACTCGACCTGCGCGCCACCGCCCCGCTGAACCTCAACGACGTGGAACGGGCGTTCCGCCAGCCGTCGGTGACGCTCTCCGACGCCAAGCGGTATGAGGCGTTCGTCTGCCAGCCGCTGGACGGGGGGACGGCGGCGGCGGCGACGCACTTCCTGGTTCGGGGCGAGAACGTGGCGTTCACGGCTTCGGGCGATAAGCCCTTCACGCCCCAAAAGATGGACGCGGAGGCGCACGAGATTTTCAAGGCCTTCCTGGGCGACCGCGCCTCGCTGGTCAACCCCATCGTGCTGGCGCAGAACGTGGGGCCGGAGGTGGCCACCGATTTGATGAACAAGGCCGGGCAGGCGATGGTGCTCTCGCTGCTCGGCATTCTGGTCTACGTCCGGTTCCGTTTCGCCCAGTGGCGGTTCGGAGTGGCGGCGGTGATCGCGGTGTTCCATGACGTGCTCATCACGCTGGGAGCGTACGCCTTCGTGGCCTATTACGACATCCTCGACCTCCAGATCAACCTCACGGAAGTGGCGGCGTTGCTGACCATCATCGGCTACTCCATCAACGACACCATCGTCGTCTACGACCGCGTGCGCG
>JACQVU010000142.1 GCA_016209585.1 Planctomycetota bacterium | reverse complement strand
GGTGGGTATTGGGCAGGGGGTGAACGCTCACGGAGGGCCGAGGCATGTGCTGCTGGTTTCGCCGTCATCATGAAATCAAGGGAACCCAGGTGAAGGAGGGATGTCCGATGAAGAAGTTCATCATTGTGGCGCTGCTGGTCGTCGGCGTGGTCGCCGTCGTCGCGAACAAGGACAACATCAAGAAGGCGCTGAACAGGTGCCACGAGCAGTCGGTGAAGGAAGACCTGAAGCACCATCCGGAGAAGTTCCGGGAGGCGCTGATCGGCAAGGTGGCCCAGGCCGAGCGGGAGTTCCGCGAAGCGCAGGTGCGCCTCTTCAAGCAGGAGCGGCAGACCAAGGAGGCTGAGGAGGCCCTGGTCCGGTACGAGAAGACGCTGGAAGACTTCGGCGTGGCGGTGCGCGGCGCGAAGGAATCGGTGGCGCCCGACATGACCCTCTTCTTCGCCGGGCAGAAGTACACGCTGCCGGAGGCTGAGACCCAGGCCAAGTCCTGGCTGTCGGAGTACATCAGCCAGGAGCGCATCGTGGCCGATCTGCGGGTCGCGCAGAAAACGGAGGGCGACGTGCTGGCCGCGAAGGAGCAGAGCGTCCGCCAGACCCGCGAGAACCTGGCGACGCTGGATCGCAAGTTGGCCGAGTACCGCGCCAGCCTGGCCAAGCAGGAGGCCCGGCAGCGCGCCATCGACGAAAAGGTGTTTGATGAGAACGGCTGCCCGCTCTCCCGCTGCGCGAACGGCGACGACGCCACGCTGGCCGAGGTCGAGTCGCTGATCAAGAAGTTGGAGAACCAGAACGCCGAGCGCGAGTACGTCTCCAAGCGCCTGGAGGAGACCACCCGCCCGACGCTGGAGCAGGCCAGCGCCAACACCGTGAAGGAGACGAAGGAGACGGCTGACGCCCGCTACGCCGAACTCTACCAGAAGTTCTTCGGCGGCGAGGAGTGAGTCGGCGGATCCGCTCCGGCGGAGTGTGCTGAAAGAAGGTGTCGTCCGGCCGTCCCCCTCCCCGCGCCACGGGGAGGGGGGCGGCGGGCGCGCGGCGCGTCGGGGGCCTTCCCCCCGATCCGCCACCCGGAGGCGAAGCCATGAACGCGGCCCCCATCATCTCGATCTTCGTTTTCATCGTCGCGGTGCTGCTGCTGGGGAAGATCATCAAGGTGCTCTTCTCCCGCAGCGGCGACGTGCGCGAACCGCGCATCGGTTTCCTCGGATGGGTGATCATCGTGTTGATCGCGGCCAGCGGCTTCTCGCTGGCTGAGCGCGCCATCCGGCGCGGCGATCCGCCCCGGCAAGCGGGCGCCCGGTGGGGCGGGTGGACGGAGGCGTGGCGCGAATCGATCGGCGGCGGGCGGCACGCGACGCTCGACCAGATGAGCCGCGAGCGGAGCCGGCAGGCCGGCGGCGCGCGTGTGGCGGTGGACGGTGGGGTGGCGCGCGGCGAGGCGGACGAGCGGTCTGGCGACCTTGCCCGGCAAGTCACCGAGAACCGGAAGCGTATCGAGGCGCGCCAGCAGGACATTCACGACCTGACGGCGGAGCGCGAACGGGTGGCCGGCGAGATCACCAAGGCGCGCGAGCAGGTGGCGGCGGTGGAGGCCGAAGCGCGGGCGTACGTCCGCGACCATTCGCTCTCGCCGGAGAGCGCGGCGGCCGACCGCGGCGCGCGCACGTTGCGAGATCGCCTCGACCTGCGCAAGGACCGCGTGGAACTGCTGGAACGGGCGGCCGCGGACGTCGACGCCCGGCTGAAAGCCGCCCGCCAGGCGCTGGAGGACGAGAAACTTGCCGGCGAGCGGCTGGCGCTGGAGCGGGAAAGGGAGAGGTTTGCCCCCGGCGCCGCGACGGACGCCGCGGCCCCCTTCGCCGGCGGCGAGGCCGGGCGCACGTTGCGCGAGCGCGAGCGCGCCCGCGAGTGGGAGAAAGCCATCCAGCAAGGGGCGCGCCCCGCCAAGGGCAAGTGAGCCGCCCGCGCGCGGCGGGGAACGGACGATCAGACGAATCCGACCGATCCGACCGATCCCCCGCGCGGCAAGAAGAACCGCCTGACCGTGGAACACCAAGTGCGCCGCCCGCGCGCGGTTTATCGCTATGCCGCCCGCTGCTCCCGACGCCACCCAGGGCGATCCGCTTCCCACCGGCGGGCCGCAGCGCGTCGCGTTCGTGGCGCTGGTGGCTGGGGTAGTCATTCTGTTACTGAAGTTCGGGGTCTTCTGGGTCACCGACTCGGTCGCGGTGCTGGGGGACGCGCTGGAGTCTCTGGTGAACATCGCCGCGGCCGGCACGGCGATCTTCAGCACCTGGTACGCGGCGCAGCCCCCGGACAGCGAGCACCCTTACGGCCACGGCAACATTGAGTTCATCGCCGTGGGCGCGGAAGGCGCGATGGTGGCCATGGCCGGCGGAGCGCTGGCGGTGGAGGCCGCGCGGCGCCTGGGCGGCGGGTCGGCGCTCGGAGACCTGGCCGCCGGCGCCTGGCTGTTGGGCGGCGTTTCCGTGCTGATGGCGCTGCTGGGCGCCTACGTGTGGCGGTCCGGCGTGAGGCTCGGCAGCCCCACGCTGGTGGCGGACGGCAAGCACCTCACGGCGGACTGCATGACCACGTTTGGCGTGATCGCGGGCCTGGCGCTGGTGCGGCTGACGGGAGTGGCGATGATCGATTCGCTCGTCGCCCTGGCGCTGGCCGGTTTCATCCTGCTGCTCGGCGCGCGGCTGGTGATCGAATCGTACCAGGGGATCATGGCGCGCGCCGACCCGCGGGACGACGCCGCCATCCGCGCCATTCTCGACCAGGAGGCGGCGGCGGGGGCCATCGTCGGCTACCACAAGGTGAAGCACCACCACAACGGGACCTTCCACTGGGTGGACATGCACTTGCAGGTGGCGGGCGACACGACGGTGCGCGACGCGCACGCCCTGGCGAGCCGCATAGAAGAGCGCATCGAGCAGCGGCTCGGGCGGGCCTACGCCTCCGCCCACGTGGAGCCGGCCGACGCGGCGCCGGAGGCGCAAGCGGACGCCCCCGGCTGGGCCGGCGCGGAGCCAGCCTCGGCCCCGGCTCGTCTGGCGGACTTCAGGTGAGAGCGCGGATGGAAAGTTCGCGCAACTGCCGCTCCTCGACCGTGTTCGGCGCGTCGCACATGAGGTTCTGCGCGCGGCCAGGGGGTAGACTTTACCTTTGTTCATGGCGCTTTTCTCACTCTACAACGTGTCTCCCGGCCATCGCAGGACAACCACTTCCTCCCGCAACTGCTCCTTGGTGGCCGTCGCCAACCGCGTGCGGAACAGGTCGAT
>JACQVU010000131.1 GCA_016209585.1 Planctomycetota bacterium | reverse complement strand
TGCAACGCCTTCCCTGATGAACAAGGGATTGAAACTCCGCGCGCGCCCACGCCACGTCACGCCCGGCGTCTACGTTGCAACGCCTTCCCTGATGAACAAGGGATTGAAACGTCGCCGCCGCTGTCCCGATAGATATTGATCATGTTGTTGCAACGCCTTCCCTGATGAACAAGGGATTGAAACTCAGCAATAGCCATTTTGTCTCCGTATGTTTGCCCCGTTGCAACGCCTTCCCTGATGAACAAGGGATTGAAACGTGAGCATGACGTAAGGCGGGAGCGCGTGCGTATTATCCGTTGCAACGCCTTCCCTGATGAACAAGGGATTGAAACTCTCCTCCGTGGGGTGATCCCGCGATCCACGAATCGGTTGCAACGCCTTCCCTGATGAACAAGGGATTGAAACGTTGATCCGCGCCCGCACAGCATCGAACGAAGCCTCCGCGTTGCAACGCCTTCCCTGATGAACAAGGGATTGAAACGCGATGTTCCCGTGCGTTGAAGCGACCACCAGCGTCTGTTGCAACGCCTTCCCTGATGAACAAGGGATTGAAACGCATAGACTGGGCCGGGTGGGGATCGTTCCGCGACCATGTTGCAACGCCTTCCCTGATGAACAAGGGATTGAAACTCGGATATAGCGCGCTATACTCCATACAGTTGCGCACCCGACAAGCCCCGGCATTCCGCCGGGAGGCGAGAGGCGGGAGGGAAGCCATGACCGACATCCACGACAAACTGAACCGCGTGCTGGCGGGAGAACGCCCAAGTGCCGTGGTTTCCGAAATCTCTGTGTATGACATTCTCTGCACTTGCACCTCGCAGGAACTCCATGAAGCGACCTTCGGGCGCATTTTTCAGCATTTTGTGAACCGTAACGCGCGGTCTTTCGCTCTCCTGACTGCTTGGCGTGCCAAGCACTCCTATAAAGAGAACCGCGCCAACATGGACAAGTTGCAGCAGTGGATTCGATCCGCAGGAGGATCGTGGATCAAGGTCAAGGGCCGGTCGGAAGAAAAGCGGGAGGAAGGAGGGGAAGTGGTGCGGACGGTAGTGAAGGAACCGGCCATGTTCGCCATGAACATTCCGCTGAAACTCGCGTTGCGTGTGCTCACGGAGTTTTCGCAAACATCCGTCATCTTCGCGGGGCCGGAAACCGAGGGCGAAGTGCGTGCCTACATGTTGAAGGACGGCAAGCCGCACATCGACGTGCGGTTCACCAAGATCAAAACCGCGCTCAAAGACGTGGAAGCCGCGAATCGCCCGGAGCACGGAGATGCGAAGACGAAACCGGCACGACGCGAAGAACTGGAACGCATCCTCGACCCGCTGTCAAAGAACCTTCAGCAGTACTACTCGCGGATTCATGGCAAGCCGTGGTTTCTGGAGCACCACTTCGAGGGAATCTCCGAGTGCTTCTCGCGCGACGTTTTCTGCCGGAAGCACGGCGTTCCGTGGTTCCTGGCGGATGAGCGGCTGGGCACTCGGTATCTCCAAGACGACGGAAGTGAGCGGTTCGTTCCGTATCCGCTGAAGCGGTAGCCTTCCCCGTTCACGCGCCTGCCCCCATCCCTCCTTGACCTGTCTCTTGTTCACAAATGTTCTTCCGGCGCCTACAATATGATCATGCCCTGGTCGGCGCGGGGAGCGGCGGCGCGTGCCGTCGGGCGTGCGGCCGGGGGGCGTGGGGCGGGCGAAGAGCCGGCAGGGGGCCATCGTGGGATTCGAACCAGACGCGCGGCGGTGGGCGGAGGCGATGTTCGGCGAGGCCGATCTGGGCGACCAGCGCCGCACGAAGCGGCTGGTGGAGATCGCGGCCGCCCAGGGGGCGCATCCTGAACGGTCGCTGGTCGCGGTCTCGCCGGACGCGGCGGCGGTGGAGGGGGCGTACCGGTTTCTGCGCAACGACGACGTGTCGGCGGAGCGGATCGCGGCGGCGTGCCGCCGCACTCCAAAACGGCCGCGCCGGCGCCCCCGCTACCCCCGCCCGGCTGGCGCGCCGGCGACCGCGGGCGTGGCCGTCGCGGGCGGGCGCGGTTGTTCGGCGGCGAGGAGTTCCAGCGCGCGGGCCCGGAGGTCGGCGAGGCTGATCTCGCCGCGGTCCACCTTCGCCAGCAGCGCGCGCTGGGCGCGGTAGTCGGGGTTGTCGATGCCGGCGCGGCTCTGCAGCGCGCGCCACGCGCGCCGCCGCTCGACGCAGAAGAGCACCAGTTGGCGCGACAGCGCCCAGTACTCCAGCCCCGCGCCGGGCGCGCCGGCCTCACGCTCGGCGGCGATCCAGCAGCCGAAGTCGGGCACGTGGGCGCGGTGATCCTCCTGGAGATGGCGGCGCAGCGTCACGTCGTGCTGGGTGACCCGCGCCAGCACGGCCTCCAGCGGCGCCATCTTCGCCGCATCCGCCGCGCTGACGGCTTTCAGGTGGCGGCGGAAGCGGGCCTCGGTGAGGGCGAAGTGGGCCGGGGTGTAGCTTACGCGCACGCCGTCGGCGCGGCGGGTCTCCCACCAGTCGCGGTTCTGGGCCGGGTTGGAGGAGAGGTTGAACGATTCTTCAGAGCGCTCGCCGCACGACGGATTGAAGACGAACTCCGGCATGACGCGGCTGTCGCGGGCGCGCTGGGTCTGGAGGACGGCGGCGTCGTCGCCGACGCCATGTTCGGGCATGCAGGGGGTGAAGCACTGGAGGAAGGCCGCGCCGCGGTACGAGAGGGCGTCGAGCATGGCGCGGTAGAGGTGAGCGGCGTTGGCCATGGAGACCTGCGCCACGAAGGGCGAGCCGTGGCCAGCCGTGAAACTCTCGGCCACGCCCTTCTTCTCGGTCAACTTGCCCTGGCTCTGCGGGCCGAACTGGTTCATGTCGACGCCGCCCGGCATCAGACCGGAGTCGGAGTTCTGCCCGCCGGTGTTGGAGTAGACCTGGGTGTCGAGCAGCAGCACCTTCACGTTGGGCCGGTTCTGCAAGACCACCTTGGAGACGTTCTGGAAGCCGATGTCGCCCATGCCGCCGTCGCCGCCCACGGCCCAGGCCTTGGGCAGTTCGGCGATCTCGCGGTCGGTCATCCAGGCGTCGCTGAAGTGGCGCAGACGGTCGTAGGTCTCCCGGTCCAGGCCCGGGCCCTGCGGGTCGAGCAGCATGTCGGCCAGGCGCTCGGGCAGGACCGAGCGGCGGGCGTGGTCCACCATGAAGCTCTCGCCGAACATCCAGGCCACGGTCACGCCATCCTGGAAGAGCGAGTTCATCCAGGGGTAGGGATGCGGATTGTGCGGCGGCGTGGAGCCGAAGACCGTGTTGCAGCCGGTGTGCGCGCCCATGGCCATCACG
>JACQVU010000130.1 GCA_016209585.1 Planctomycetota bacterium | reverse complement strand
GCTGGGGGCTGGGGGCCGGGGGAACCCATCGCGCGGCGGACCGTATCATGCTCTGATAGAATCCACCTCCGGCTCCGCTTGGAGTCGGGATGGACCGGGAAGGAGTTCTATGGTTGCCGGCAGTCACCAGAGCGGAGACGCGCGCCCGGCCACCGCCGGAGCGAGCGCGGTCGCGGTCGCTGGCGTGCTGGCGCTGGCGATCGCGCTGGTCGTCGCGTCGGGGTGCGATCCCGGCTCGCTGGGCGCCGGCGGCCGGCGGCGTCAATCCGGGCGCGAATCCGGCACGGCCGCCGTGAGGGAGCGCGAGCCGGTCACGCCGGTTCGCTTGACCGCCTCGCCGGGGGCGCCGGCCGACAATCGCCCGGAGCGGGCGACACGCGCCGTCGGCGAAGGCCCGCGACCGCCGGTGGAACGGGAGCGGCCGGCGCTGCCCGCGCCCTCCGGCTGGCGCGGGGATTTGGCTCCACGCGAGGCGCCGGCCCAACCCGACTTCTTCCGCCCCGGCGCCGACGAAGAAGCGGCCAAGGCCGTCCGCGCGCTGGTGAAAACCGGTCCGGGCGTGCCGGCGGTGAACACGGGCGCGGCGGGAACCCCGGGCGAAGCGTCTCCGCCGTCGCTGAACGGCTCCCAGACGCCTTCTGCTTCTGACGACGGCAACGGCTGGACCCCGCCGGCTCCGCCGCAAGCCGCGGTTTCGGAAGGCGTGAAACCCACGCCCGTCCCAGCCAGCGCGGGCGGCCAGCCGGGCGCCCCGGTGGCGCTGGGCGTCGCGCCCCCGCCAAGCGTCGCCCCCACGCCAGGGCTGGGGGCGGTGACGCTCTCCGGGCCGGTGGAAGCGCCCGGCCGGCGGGAAGTTCCGGCCGACGCCCCCGGCGGGGCGCTCGATCTCGCTCCGGTGGGCGGCGTCTGGTTCAACGTGCCCGCGCGGCTGACGCTGGCTGGAGACCTGGGCGGGCGGGCGGTGGCGCTCGGTTTCTTCACGCCGGGCAACCTGGCCAGCCAGGCGCTTTTGGCCGACCTGCGCGCGCTGCATGAGAAGCACCGCGCGCGGGGCGTGACGGTGATCGGCGTTTACTGCCACAAGTTCCCGCACGAGCAAGACGCCGACCACGCCCGTCGCGCCGTGCTTCGCGCGGAAGCGGTCTTCCCGGTGCTCTACGATCCGCATCACGAGGTGCGCAAGGCCTATGGCATCAAGTCAACGCCGGCGCTGGTGCTGCTGGGCGCGGGGAAAGACCGCCAGCCCCGCGTGATCGAGGGGCGGCGCCCGCTGGAGATCATCGACCGCGCGCTGGACGCCCTGCGCCCCGCCGACGCCCCCGCCCCCGCCCCGCTGCCGGAGCGGCCAGAGACGATCGTCCGCCGCTGGGACGAACTGGCCTTCCCGTCGAAAGTCCTCGCCGATCCCAATTCCGATCTCATCTACGTCGCCGACACCTTCCATCACCGCGTCATCGTGGCCCGGCCCTCCGGCCGGACGGCGAAGGTGGTTGACATCATCGGCTCCGGCCGCCGCGGCTGGGTGGACGGCGGCTACCGCGACGCCGCGTTCCGCGAGCCGCGCGGCCTGGCGCTTTTCGGCGAGCGGCTCTTCGTCGCCGACACCGCCAACCACCTGATCCGGGAAGTGAACCTGCGGCGGCGGGTGGTGGCGACGGTGCTGGGCACGGGCGAACCCGGCTCCGACCTGCGCGGCGGCCGCGCCGGAAGCAACCAGCCCATCAACGCTCCGTGGGACCTGGCGCGCGCCGGAAAGCACGTCTACGTCGCCATGGCCGGGTTGAACCAGGTCTGGCGCTTCGATCCGGCGGAGGAGTCCCGCGTGGCCGCGCCCCTGGCCGGCGCCGGCGACCTCGCCCAGGTGGACGACGAGGCCGCCGCGGCCTCCTTCGCCTCCCCTCGTGGACTCTGCGCCCGCGGCGGCACCCTCTTTACCGCCGACTCCGACGCCTCGGCCGTCCGCCGCGTGGAGATTGAACGCGGCGTCGTCGATTCCCTCTTCGGCGGCGGTCTCTTCTTCTTCGGCGACCGCGACGGCGACGCCAGCCGCGTCGCGCTGCAGTTCCCCTGCGGCCTGGATTACGACTACGCCGACGGCACGCTGCTGGTGGCCGACACTTTCAACAGCAAAATCAAGCGCGTCAACCCCCGCACCGGCGAGACCCGCACGATCCTCCAAGGCGGCGACCAGGCCCCGTTCCTGAGCGAGCCGGAGGGGCTTTCCTGGCGCGACGGCCTCCTCCACGTCGCCGACACCGGCAACCACGCGATCAAGGTGGTGAAACTCGACACTCTTTTCTGGCGCGGGCTGGAGTTCGACTTCTCCTCCCAGCCGCCGCCGCCGGGGGCGGTGGAAAGTCCGCCCCGGGAGGCGCGGTTCGCGACGCTGGGCGAAGAGGAGTTGCGCTTCGAAATCGCCATCGTCCTGCCCCAGGAGCGCCGGCTCTCGCCCGCCGCGCCGCTGTTCGCCGAGGTCCAGGTGCATGATCCCCGGCTGGCGGCCGGCGGCGTCGCCCGCGTCGTCGCGACCCGGGTGGAGAATCCGCTGCCACTGACGCTGAAGTTGCCGCGGCCGGCGGGGTCCGACCGTCTGACGCTCACGGTGCGCGGCGCGACCTGCGAGGCCGGGCGGGAGAGCCTCTCCACCCCCTTCACGGCGCGGTGGGACATCTCCATCTACGTTCGCGCCTCAGCCGAAGCCGGCCCGCTGCGGCTCGAATACCGCGTCCCCGGCCGCCGGGAGGAGTGACCGGCTCATGGAGTCGCCGCCGGCCCGCGTGGGAATCGTCACGGTCTCCGACCGCGCCAGCCGCGGCGTGTATGAGGATCGCGGCGGGCCGGCCGTGGCCCGTTACTTGGGCGAAGTGCTTACCTGCGCGTGGGAGGCGGTGACGCGGCTGGTGCCCGACGAACGCCCGCTGATTGAGGAGGCGCTGCGCGACCTGTGCGATGGCCAGGGGTGCTGCCTGGTGATCACCACCGGCGGCACGGGGCCGGCCGCGCGCGACGTGACGCCTGAAGCCACCCTTGCGGTGTGCGACCGGATGATGCCCGGTTTCGGCGAGGCCATGCGCGCCGCCAGCCTGAAGAGCGTGCCGACGGCCATTCTCTCGCGCCAGACGGCCGGCCTGCGGGGGCGCGCGCTGATCCTGAATCTTCCCGGCAACCCGAAGGCGGTAGGCGAGTGCCTGGACGCCGTCTTCGCGGCGGTGCCCTACTGCATCGACCTGCTCGAAGGCCCCCGCCTGACCACCAACCCGGAACGGATTGTCGCCTTCCGGCCGAAATCATGATACGGCGATTCTTCTTTTGCTGGGCGGCGATCACCGTGGTGGTGTGCGCGGGCGGCGCGCTGGGGGGCATGGCGCGCCTCCACGCCGGCGAGGCTCCGGGAAACGCGACCCCGCCCGGTTCCACGCCCGACGCCACGGGTGACGGGCCGGAAACCCGTGTGCATGACTTCCAGTTTCTTTCGCCGTGGGGAGCGGTGTGGCCTGGGCCGGGAGCGCCGGCGCCCCAACCCGATCTGCCGGTTCGGGGCGTTCCGCCGACCACTCTCTTCGGGCGCTGGTTGTCAGGCGACCTGTCGCCCACGGCGAACCCGCTGCTTGACCCACGGGAGATACAGATCGGACTCTGGCGGGCGTTCAACGACATGCAGCGCCGCGAGGAGAGCGCCGCCATTCATGAGGACCAACTGCGCTGGACGGTGACCGGGTCGCGGGCATCGCACCAGCGCATCGACGCGCTCCGTCGGGCGCTGGAAGTGGCGGTCGCGCCGCCGTGCCAGGTTTCGATCTCGTTTGTCCGGCTCTCGGCCGAACAGCGCCGCGCGTTCGGGGCGCGCCCTTCCTTCGCGCGGATCGTCCCCGACGCCGTGGCTGAGGCGCTGGTCAACGCCACGCCCACGGCGCGCCGCCTGCTGGTCACTGCGCCGGAGGGCGTGGCCCGCATGGCGGCGCAGTTCGTTCAGCGGACCTTCGTTGGCGGCTTTTTTGGAGAAATCGCCCAAGGGGCCGGCCGGCTGGATCCGGTTCCCTATTCTCTCCCGCTTGGGGAAGCCGCGGTGGTCACGGTCAACCGGTTGGCCGCGAGCGCCGCGAACCTGGTGCTGCTGCAAGCCCGATGCGACCAGGCGGTGGACCCGTGGCGCACCGCCCCAACGGAGGCGGGCGAAATCACGCTGCCGAGGGAGCGGTTCATGTGTCTCGGCGCGGAGTTCGTGCTGCCGGACGGCGCGGCGGCGCTGCTCGGCGCGCCAGCCGCGTGGACCGACGACGACGCGCTGCCCACGGTGATCGTGTTGCGGCTTCGCGGCGGCGCGGTTGGCGCGTACACTCCCGTGGCGCTTCCCGGCTACCCCGAAACGCTCTTTCGCGCCACGCCGCTGGCCGCGCCGAGGGCGTTCTTTTCCTGGCCGCCGCCGCTCGAATGGCGGCGGGACCCGGGCCCGCCGACTCTGGGAGTCCCTGGCCCGTCGCCGCCTGCGCGGGTGGCCCCGGTTGGGGAGGAGGTCAACCGCATGTGGGTTGCGCTCCGCGATCCCGAGGCGCTTGGCGAAGCGTCGGCCCTCTGCCGCGACGTGGCCACCTGCACCGACCCGAACCTGACGCCGACGGCGATCGCCAAGTGGACGGCCACGCGGGAGGCTGATTTCGGCCGCCAGTACGCCGTCACCGTCCGGCTGGTCGAAGGCGCGCTGCCCGGCGCGCCCGCCGCCAACCCTTCCGAAGAGGCGCTGGCGGCGCTGCTGGCGGCCATCGGCGGACCGGCTGACCCGCCGCCGCGAGCGATGCTGCACGGGGGAACGATACTCCTCATGGGGGGAGAGTCAATACTTGCGCTCCAGCGGCGTGAGGCCATCGTAGTGGAGAGCGGCGTGGAAATCGCGCAGGGCTACCACCTGGACCTGCCGGTGGTGGGGGCGATCTCCTCCGGCGCGAACCTGCGGATCGGGCTGCGGCCGACGGCGGCGGGCCGGGTGGAGGTGGTGGTGCGCGGCCAGATCGGGGTCATCGACTCGCTGGGCCACGTGGAGACGGGGGGCACGGTGATCGATCTTCCTCGGCAGCAACTTGTGGACCTGGATCGGGTGGCCGAACTGGCGCCCGGCGCGACCGCTGTCCTTGCCGCCGGCTCCTGGCGGAGCGGGGGAACGGACCTGCCGCTGTCGCTGCTGGTCACGCTGGCGCGGGTCGAGGGATGACAACGGGGACGACACGATGGTCAAACCGTGGTTCACGATCTTCCTGTTCCTCGGCGCGCTGTCGTCTGCTTCGCCGTCGGTGGCGGGCGAGGCCGCGCCGGGCGCCGGCCCGAATGAGCGCGAGCATCGCGTGCATGACTTTTCCTGTCTTGGTCCTTTGACGGAGGACGAATGGCCTCCCGCGCCGGTCGTCGCGAGGGCGAGGGATCTCATTAACGGTTGGATCGGGCGGGAGGAGAACGCCTCCATGTCAGAGACGGGCAGCCGTTTCGACGTGTTCGGCCCGCGCCGATTGCACGAACGGATCGAAGCGCTCCGCGCGGCGCTGGTGAACCTCGCGCGGTTCAGGCACGAGGTGCGGGTCACGTTCGTCCGGCCGTCGCCCGAGCAGTTGGCGGCGCTCGCGTCGAGCGCCGCGGTCGCGGGATTGGCGCCCCGCGCGGAGGCTGAGGCCTTCATTCGCGCCGCGAAGGAAGCGCGAAGCGTCAATTGCACGGCTTGGGACAGCCTTGCCAGCGTCGGCGAGTCGCGGGCGATACGCTCCTACCTCGCGGGGTACCAGGTGGAAGTCGCGCAGGGCGCGTGGGCTTTCCAGCCGGTCGTTCGTGACCACGTGACCGGCCGGCTGGTCCGTGTCGCGGTGAGCCGGCTGCAAAGCCGCGGCGCCAACGTGGTGCGCCTATGGGCGGAGGAGTGCGAACCAGCCACCGGCTGGCGGCGGGTGCGCGCGGAGGCGGGGCCGCTGACGCTCCCGCGCGAGCGCCGGGTCACCGCCGGGGGAGAGTTCGTGCTGCCCGACGACCGCGCGGCCCTGCTGGGCGCGGTCGCGCCGCCGTCGCCGGGTGAAGACGCGCCGCCGCCCACCGTTCTCGTGGTGACGGTGGACTCCTCGGCGCCGCCCGCGCCCCCGGTGCTGGAACCGGGGAGCCAGAGCGTGCTTTTCCGGGTGTCGTCGCTGCTCGATGATCGCTGCGCGTTCACAGCCCGCGCGATGACACCGGAAGTGGTGGAGCGAAGTGACTGGTTCCTGGCGATACGCGCGGCTGCCCCATGGGAGTCGCCGCGGACGGAGACCACGGCCGATCTTGTCCGGTCGATCTCACCGGATGCCCAAGCCCCCTTGTCGGAGGTGGGCGGGAGGATTCTGCGGGCCACACATTTTGCCTTCACGCCCGCGGGCATCCAGGCCTGGACGGCGGCGCGTGAACGGGAGAAGGGGAAGCAGTTCGCCATCAACGCCTGGCTGGCGCACGGCGCGCCGGCGGGCGTCGCGCCGGACTTCACGACGATTCTGGATGCCGAGCGTCTCCGCGCGGCGGTTGCGCCGGCGGAGACCGGGGGTCCGGCTGGGGACGCGCGGCGCACGATCGCCGCGGGGGGGGCGCTCGTTCTTGTCGACGGAGGCGGGGTCATCGGCTTTCAGCGGAGGGAGCATTACCTGATGGACCACCATGTGGAGGTGGCGATGGGCGCGGTCGCCTCGGCGCCGGTGATCGGAGAGATCGGCGCCGGCGTCAACCTGGCGCTGGCCGTGCGCCGTTGCGACGAGTCCAAGGTCACGCTTGACCTTGGGGTGCAGGTGGCGTCGGTCGCGTTCGCGGAGCCGGCGTTCGTTCTGGAACAGATCGATCGGCCCGTGCAGGAGATCATCGACGCCAGGCACACGGTCGACGTGCCTCTCGGCGGAGGCGTGGCGATCCCCCTGGGCGAGTGGAGCGTTGACGGCCGCGAGGCGCCGCTGACGTTGATCCTGTCCGCCGCGCGCGCGGATGGCTGAGGCCGCCGGCGATGCTATGATGCGTCCACGGCGCGTCGACAAGAACGTTGTGATGTGATGCGGTGCGACTCCACCCCCAATGCACGAGCGCTCGACTCGGATCTTCTCGCGCGGATCGTCGAGCGCGTCGTTCGCGCCGTTCGACCCCAGCGGGTCATTCTGTTCGGCTCCGCGGCACGGGGAGAGATGGGGGTCGACAGCGACGTGGATCTGCTGCTGGTCATGCCCCCCGGCGCCCACCGGCGCGACGCGGCGCGGGCGGCGTATCTCGCCCTTTCCGGGTTAGGCATCGCGAAAGACGTCATCGCCGCCACGGAAGAGGACCTCCTGCGCTTGGGAGACAATCCGTCACTCGTCTATCGTTCGGCGCTTCGCGAGGGGAAAGAGGTGTATCGTGCCTCCCCCTGAGCGAATCCCCGGCGCTCCCCAGGTCTGGCTTGCTCGCGCGAGCAACGACCTCGCCTTGGCGCGCGCAACGCTTCCGCCTGGCGCGGCATACGAAGACCTGTGCTTCCACGCTCAGCAAGCGGTGGAGAAAGCGTTGAAAGCTGTTTATCTGGCGCGCCACGCCGGTTTCCGATTGGTCCATGACGTTGAAGCGCTGATCGCCGGATTGCGCGAGCAGGGAGTCGACGTTCCACCGGACATTGACGCCGCCGCCCGACCCGTCGCTCACGCTCCGGGTTCCTGTCCGCTCCCGCGCGCGCAAAAGAGTCTCCCCATCTCCCCATCTCCCCATCTCCTTGTCTCGCCCCCAACCCGCGTGTGGCAAGGAGGCCGCTCGTGCTATACTGACTCTTGGTTTCCGAGTTCCTGATCCGTCCGGCCGGCGCGGACCGGCGGGAGGGGAGTTTTCGGCTCATGGCTCACGAACTTCAGCCGTCGGCGTTCACCCCGCGGGCCGCCACCCGGCGGACGGTGCTGGGGCGCTTCTGCCCGTTCGCGCTGGCGGCCAGTTTTCTGCTCATCTCTTGCCAGGCCACGCCCACGGCCCACGCGCAGGCGCCAGCCGCCGGCGGCGAGAAGGCCGAAGGCGCGCCCGCCGCCGAGGAGGTGGAGAAGCGGGTGAAGAAGGCGCTGGCCACCGCGCGGCGCTCGAAGGGGCCGATGGAGGGGTTGTGGAACGGCGCGGCCGAGATCGTGGCTCTGGGCCAGCCGGCGGTGGCGCACCTGGAAGGCGCGCTGGAAGACGAAAGCCCCCGCGTGCGGCTGTGCGCGGCCGTCTCGCTCTGCCGGCTGGGAGTGGAGGCCGACGCCGTGACGACGCTGTCCACGCTGGTCGCGACCGAAGGCGATCTGGAGACGCGCCTGGCCGCGGCGCGCGCGTTGAAGGCGTTCGGCGAGGAGGGCGACGTGGAGCGCGCCGTCAAGGCGCTGGAGAGCGCGGCCGCCGCCGGCTCGCCGGAGCGGTTGCGGGTGGCGGCGGCGGAGGGGCTTTTCGCCCTGAAAGAGGACCCCGACCCGGCGCTGCTGGAGGGGGTGATCGCCCTCGCCGCGAAGGGCGCCACCGGCGAGACGCGGCGGGAGGCGGCGCTGACCGCGGTGCGGATGGACCAGGCCGCGGCGGCCAAGGTGCTCGACCCGCTGTCGGAGGCGGCCGAGGAGCCGACGGAGCGCGGCGCCGCCGCCCGGGTGGCGCTGGAGACCTGGCGGCTGAAGAACCCGGAGAAGGGGGACGAGAAGGGGGCGGGGGGCGCGAAGCCGGAGGAGCCGGCGAAGCCGTTCCTGGTGGAGTTGATATATCTGGCCAAGCGGCACTACCTGGAGCAGGAGCGGGTGCTGAACAAGAAAGAGAAGCAGGAGAAGGGGCTGGACCTGGCGGTGCAGGATCTGATCGCGCTGGGCATGGTGAAGCGCCTGGACCCGTTCTCGGACTATTACAACAAGACGTCGCACGAGCAGCGGCGGGACGACATCGCGGGGAGTTACGGGGGCATCGGGGCCTACGTGCGGCGCGACGCCGACGACAAGTTCGTGGTGATCACGCAGCCGAACTACAACGGGCCGGCCTACCGGGCGGGGATTCGTTCGGGCGACGAGATCGTGGGGGCCGACGGCGAGCGGTTCGACGACCGCGACTCGCTGGGCCGGCCGAAAGACTTGGCCTACGTCATCAAGAAACTCAAGGGGCGTCCGGGCACGAAGGTAGACATTCTGATTATGCGCCACGGCTGGACCGAGCCGCGCATCATGCCGGTGGTGCGCGCCCAGGTGCGGGTGGACACGGTGGAGACCGAGATGCTGCCCGGCGACGTGGCCTACGTGCGGCTCACGCAGTTCGGCGGGAATTCCGGGCCGGAGATGCGGCAGGCGCTCTCCCACCTCGAGGACGAGGGCATGAAGGGGATCATTCTGGACCTGCGGGGCAACACCGGCGGCCAGTTGAACGCCGTCCAGCAGGTGGCGGAGTGTTTCCTGCCGCCGGAGAGCGTCATCAGCACGATGAAGGGGCGGTGGGACCAGTGGACGCGCCAGCCGCCGCTTTTGGCGAAGGGGCGGAAGGCGTACGGGCAGCCGATGGTCTGCCTGATCAACGACGGCTCGGCGTCGGGGTCGGAGATGCTGTCGGCCGCGCTCAAGGACCACGACCGCGCGCGGCTGCTGGGAGAGAACACCTTCGGCAAAGGCTCCGGGCAGAACGCCTTTCCCATCGCCGGTTACGGCGAGGAGCGCTGGTTGAAACTGACGCTGTTCAAGTTCTACTCGCCGAGCGGCAAGACCATTCATGAGATTGGCGTCGCGCCGCATCGGGAGGTGAAGGCGCCGGAATGGCCGCTGTGGAAGTCCTACGAGCGCGACCGGCTGCTGAAGGCCCGGGCGTTCGAGAAGTACCTGGACCAGCATGGGGAGGCGGACCGGAAGGCGCTGACGGAACTGGCGGACTTCGACGACGCCGACCCCGGCCGCTACCCCGGTTTCGACGCCTGGTACGCCGCGCTGGACACCACGCTGTCGCGCGACGACGCGCGGCGCTTCCTGCGCATCGAGGGGGTGCGGCGGCTGGTGGCCGACCAGCGGGGCGCCAAGTTCGTGCAGAACTACCAGGACGACGACGTGTTGCAGGAGGCCATCATCGATCTCTTCCGGCGCATGGGCGACGCCGACCTGCAGGCGCTGAAGAGCCACAAGCGGTATACGACGGCGTTCGGCGACAAGCTGAAAGGTTGACCGGGAACCCGCGCGACCTCGACGATGTGTCGGTTCGTCATGTACCTGGGCGTTCCCATCCGGATGGAAACGCTGGTGATCACACCCCAGAACTCGCTGGTGAACCAGAGCATCCGCGCCAGGGAACGCGAGGAGCCGCTCAACGGCGACGGCTTCGGGGTGGCCTGGTACCAGCCGGAGGTGGACCGTTGCCCGGCGCTTTTCCGGTCGATCACGCCGGCCTGGAGCAACCGCAACCTGCTGCACATCGCCCGCGTCACCAGAAGCGGCTGCATCCTGGCCCACGTGCGGGCGGCGTCGTCGACGCACACGGTCACGGAGAACAACTGCCACCCCTTCGTGCACGGGCCGTTCGCCTTCATGCACAACGGCGACGTGGGCGGGTTCCAGCACATGCGCCGCGCGCTGCTGGCCGAACTGTCCGACGACTCGTTCGGAATGATCGAGGGCAACACCGACTCGGAGCATCTCTTCGCGCTGTTCGTGGATCGCTTCAACAAAGGCCCCGACATGGAGCCGCTGGAGGGCATGGCCACCGCCATAGAGGAGGCGATCAACCAGATCGTGCGCCATTCGCTGGGCGCGCCGGGCGACCACACCTGCACCCTCAACATCGCCGTCACCGACGGCCGCCACGCGGTCGCCGTGCGCTTCAACAACGCCCAGGCGGAAGAGGCCGAGTCGCTCTACTACCACACCGGCCAGCAGTACGTGTGCTCCGGCGACGTCTGCCGCATGGTGGCGCCGGAGGCCGGCAAGGGGGCGGTCATCGTGTCGTCCGAGCCGCTCAGCGATGACCACGGCTGGATGAAGGTGCCGGGTAACCACATGGTGCTGATCAACGAGCGCATGGACGCCACCACCCGCCGGATTTCCACCGAGACCAAGCGGCCATGAAGCGCATTCCCGTGTCGGCGCTGACGGCGGTGAAGAAGTTGCGCCGGCCCTTCTACCACAAGAGCGGCTGGTGCCTCTTCAACGCCCAGGAGGAGATGCTGCGCGAGCACGTCGCCGCGCTGGCCGAGTGCGGCGTGGACTATCTCTACGAACTGGAGCCGGGGGACTCGGCCACCGCCTTCGAGGCCCAGGCCCGCTACCGCGAGGTGGCGCTGGCCGACGTGAAGCCGCTGGACCTGGTCGCCGTGCCCGTGACCGCGCCCGACGGCACGCTCGTGGCCCGCGGCGGCGAACGGGTGGACCGCCGGCTGCGCCTCCTGTTGCAACGCTACGGCGTCGCCACGGTGCAGGTGGAGCGCGACGCCGCCGCGCGGGCCGAGGTGGATCGCTTCCTGGCCCGCAAGAAGGAGATCATCAAGGCCCACCGCGAGAAGAAGACGTTCGAGAGCCGCCTGCGCGAGGTGAAGATGGTGCTGGCGCCGGAGGGTCTCACCGAGGAGTCCGTCCAGCGCCAGGCCGCCGCCCCGCTGGCCGACGCGCCGTCCGGCCAGGCGCTGGAGGGGGTGGTGGCCGAGGTGGACCCGCGCCGGGCGCGGGAAGCCGACGTGCGCCGTCACTTCGAGGTGGTGTACGAGCGCGCCCTGGGCCAGGTGCGCGACGTGTTCGACCGGCTCATCGCCCAGGACGGGGCCGACGCCACCGGCGCCGGCCGGCAGGTGGACGAATTAATCTCGCTGCTGGTCAAAGACCGGGCGCTCTTCCTGGCGCTGCACCTGCTCAAGAAACGCGACGATTACCTGTACGGCCACGCGCTGCACGTGGCGCTGTTGGGCATCAACACCGCGACGGCGCTGGGCTACTCTGAACACCAGGTGCTGGAGGTCGGTTACGGCGCGCTGCTGGCCGACCTGGGCATGATCCGCGTCCAGGACTCCGTGGTGCGCCACCGCGGGCCGCTCAACCCGGAACAGACCGCGCAGGTGCGCCGCCACCCGGCGCTGGGCCTGGAAGTGTTGCGCCGCTTGCGCGGCGTCCCGGAAACCACGCCCCTGGTCGTCTACCAGACGCACGAACGGGCCGACGGCTCCGGCTACCCGCGCGGCGCCAAGGCCGAGGGCATCCACCGCTTCGCCCAGATCGTGGCGGTGGCCGACGTGTACGACGCCATGATCTCCGAGCGCCCCTTCCGTCCGCCCATGACGCCCTACGTGGCGATGGAGAACATCCTGTTCGAAGTGCAGAAGGGGCGGTTCGACGCCTCCGTGGTGCGCGGCCTGCTCCGCTACCTCTCGCTCTTCCCGGTCGGCAGCTGGGTGCGGCTCTCCGACGGCCGCTTCGCGCGGGTCATCGCGGCCAACGCCGATCGCCACACCCTGCCCTGGGTGCGCGTGCTCTACCACAAAAACCGCCGGCCGATCGCCGAGCCGGAGATCGTCGACCTGTCGAGCCAGTCCGCCCTCCGCATCGAAGAGGCGCTCACCGCGCATGAGTTCGACGCCTCTCCCCTTGACGCCATCTGACACCGCCACGCCCGCCGGCGCCCCCGCCCAAGCCGCGACGCCGGCCGCGCCCCCCGCCCCGGCCCCCCGGCAATCCAACCGCGCGGCGCTGGGGGCGGGGATCTCCATCGCCGCCGCGGCGTGGGCGTTCTGGTGGAACAGCCTGGGGAACGATTTCCAGTTCGACGACCAGTTCTCGACCACCCACAACTCCGACCTCCTGGGCTACGAGGACAGCCTGTGGGGGGTGTTGCGGGCGCTCATCGGCGGGTTCTACAAGAACCGGCCGGTCACCAACCTGACCATCCTGGCGAACTACCGCGCCGGCAGCCTGGTCGATCAACTGGCGAGCGAAAGCCCCTCCGAATTTCACGCCGCCCTGTCCGCCAACTTTGGCCGCCTCGCGCCGATGGGCTACCGCCTCGTCAACGTCTTCATACACTCCGTCAACGGGGTGCTGGTCTTCTTCCTGGTGAACCGCATGCTGAACGGCCCGCGCGCGGCGCGCGACCCCTGGCGCCCGGCGCGGAGTTGGCCGGTGGCCTGGGCGGCGGCGTTGCTCTGGACGGCGCACCCCATTCACGTCATGGCCGTCACCTACGTCACCCAGCGCGCCACCTCGCTGGCGGCCACCTTCGTGCTGCTGGCCGCGTTGGCGTTCTTTCGCGCGCGCGAGTCCCCCGGCCGCGTCGTCTGGCGGCGCGCCATCCTGCTCGCGGCCGTCCTGCTTCTGGGCGTCGAGCAACTCGGCTGCGCGGCCTTCCTGCTCACCACCTGGACGCGGGGTGGAACCATCGACCCCGCCGGCCCCATCGGCGCGTGGCTGGGGACGTGGCTCATGGTGACCAGCGCGCCCGCGGTGATAGCGGCGGCCGGCCTGTGCTTCCCGCGAGTTCGGGACGCGGCCGCGGCCGGCCTGGCGCTTTTCGACCGCCTCTGGAAGGGAGATGGCGACCAGGCGGCGGAGTCGGGCGGGGCGGTTCGTCAGCCCAGCCGCTGGGCCTGGTGGCCACCGCTGGTAACGTTCGGTTTCACGGCGCGCGCCCTGTTTGGCTTCGCGATCTGGACACGGGAGAGTGACGCGCCGCTCGCCGCGTTGCGCGCCGGACCGGGCGCGCTGGCGCTGGGCGTCTGGTTCGCGGCCTGCGGCTCCAGCCTGCTCGTGGCGGCGACGGCGATCCTGCCGCGCTCCGTGGCGGGCGGCGGGCCGGCCCGCCTCTGGCGGCTGGCGTTGGCGGGGGCGCTTTTCGTCGCCGCGATCCTGGCGAAAGAGAACGCCGTCCTCCTGGTGCTCTCGCTGGCGGCCATGGCCGCCACGGTGGGCCTTCCGGGCACGCCGCTGCTGCCCGGCCGCCGGACGCGCGTGGCGGTGGCCGCGCTGCTGCTCGCGGCGGCGGCGCTCGTGGCGCCGCTCTTCTGGATCGGCCAGTTGCAGGACCACTGGAAGATCGGTGAGGCCGCGGACTCCGTGGTCCACTACGTGAAGGAGATGTGGTCGCCGAACTTGTCGCAACGTAACTTCAGCATGGGCGAACGGCTCATGACGGAGGGTCGCGTGGTCATGCGGTACCTGGGGCTGCTGCTGCTGCCCCTGCCGAGCCACCTGAACGTGGACCACCACGTGATCCCCTCGCGCTCGCTGGCTGCCCCCCCGGCCACGCTGGCCGCGATGCTGGCTCTGGGGGCGTTGCTGGCCGCCGCGCTTCTCCTGCGCCGGCGGCGGCCGCTGCTGGCGCTGGGCGTGTTTTTCTTCTTCGCGCACCACGCCATGGAGGCGACCATCATCGACGCGGAGTTGATGTTCGAGCATCGCAACTACACTCCCGCCATCGGCGTGGCGTTGATCGGGGCGGTGGCCGGCGCGCGGGCGCTGCGCCGCGCGCCCGGCTGGTGCGGCGGGGCGCTGGCCGGAGCGGCGGCGCTGGCGCTGGGGTGGGTGACCATCGATCGGAACGCCACGTGGGCCACGGCGGTGAGTCTGTGGGAGGACGCCGCGGCGAAGTCGCCGAAGAAGGCGCGGCCCCACGGCAACCTGGCGGCGGCGCTGGGCGACGAAGGGTCGCGCCTGGACCGCCGCGCGCTGCGCTCCGACCTGACGGCCGAAGAAGTCGCCGACCTGCGCGCCCGCGCCGAGGCCGTCTACCGCCGCCAGTTGGAAGAGGCCACGCTGGCCGTGCGAAGCGTCGAGCAGAATGAGGCCTTTCTCACGCAGTACGAAATGACGCTGGGGAACGCCCTGCGCCGCCTCGACCGCCTGCCGGAGGCGCTGGAGGTCTACCTTCGCATCCTCGCCAGGCTGCGGCCGGCGGTGCAACTGGACGTGGAGTCGGCGGTGGCGCTCTGCTACGCCCAGTTGGGCGAACAGACGGGCGAGCGTCGCCACTACGAACAGGCCGTGCCCTACTATCTGACCGCCATCGCGGTGGAAGAGCAGAGCCGCGCGCTGCGGGTCACGCAACTGCGGCGCGACGACACCTTCGCCGACTCTTACCACGGCCTGGCCTACGTCTTCGAGCGGCTGGGCAACCGCGACGCCGCCGAACATTACTACCGCAAGGCGCTGGGCGTGCTGGAGGTCCATCGCGAGGCGCGCTTCTACCTGGGCCAACTCCTGGCGACCACGCCCGGCCGCGAGGAAGAGGGCTTCGCCCACCTCCGGCGGTTCGCCGCCGAGTATCCCCAGGACGCCCGCGCCGCGGCGATCCGCTCGAAGGTTCCGCCCGGACCTCAGGCGTGATCCCCGGCGGCGATTTCGCGAAGCAGGTCGCCGGCGAACGCGGCGAACCGATCCGCCAGGATGGCCTCCCGTGCCTGCCGCATCATGTGCAGGAAGAAGTGAACGTTGTGCAGCGTGAGCAGCGTGGCCGCCAGCCCCTCGCCCTCGTGGAAAAGGTGGCGCAGGTAGGCGCGCGAGTGGCGGGCGCAGGTGGGGCAGGCGCAGGTCTCGTCCAGCGGGCGGTCGGCGGCGGCATGCTCCCGGTTCCGGATGCGCACCAGCCCGCGGCGGGTGTAGGCCACGCCGTGCCGCCCGCCGCGCGTGGGCAGCACGCAGTCGAACATGTCGATGCCCAGGGCGACGGCGCGCAGAACGTCTTCCGGCCGCCCCACCCCCATGAGGTAGCGCGGCCGGTCCGCCGGCAGCAGGGCGGCGGTGGCCTCGATCACCTCCGCGGTCTGGCTCCATGACTCGCCCACCGACAACCCGCCGATGGCGTGCCCCGGCAGGTCCAGCGCCACGATGGCCTCGGCTGACTCCCGCCGCAGGTGGAGGAAGGTCGCGCCCTGCTCGAGGCCGAAGAGCAGCGGCTGCGGCGCGCCCGGCCGCGGCGGCGCGGCGCACAGCGCGCGGTGCCGGGCCTGGCACCGCGCCGCCCAGGCGTGCGTCCGGCGCATCGCCTCCCGCGCGGCCGGCTCCGGGCAGGGGTGGCGCGCGCACTCGTCGAACATCATGATCACGTCGGCGCCCAGGCGGTGTTGCGCCTCCATCGACCGCTCCGGCGTCAGGAAATGGCGCGCGCCGTCCACCGGCGACACGAACAGCACCCCGTCGTCACTCACCTCACGCATGGCG
>JACQVU010000129.1 GCA_016209585.1 Planctomycetota bacterium | reverse complement strand
GCCCGCCCTCAGCCACCGACTGCACGCGGGCGGCGGTGTCGACCTCCAGGCCGAAGTAGTCGCGCGCGTGCGGGCCGCCGCCGCCCTCCTTCACGCGCACCTCGCCTTGATGGATTCCGATGCGGATCTCCAGGTGGCGGCCGCTTGTGCCACTTCGATCCACAGGCGGGACGCCCGCGCTACCGAACTCCGCGCGCATGGCTGACTGCGCGCGAAGCGAGAAGGCCACGGCGTCGGACGGGCGCTCGAAGACGATGAAGAACGAGTCGCCGACGTGTTTGACTTCGGCGGCGTCGGGATACTCCTTCAGCAGGCGGCGCACGATCTCGTCGTGTTCGGCCATCAGGTCCACGGCCGCCGTGTCGCCGCGTTCCTGCTTGAGACGCGTCGAGCCGACGATGTCGGTGAAGACCATCGTCACCACGCGGGTGGGGTAACGGCGTTGGGAATCGGCGGAGGTCTCGCCGGCGACGGCGGAGGAAGCGGCGCCTGACGCGACGCCTTCCGCGGAAGAAGCAGCGCCCGACACGACGCCTTCCGCGGAGTCGTGGTCGGGCGGAACCGCGCCGCTCTCGTCCGGAGATTGGAAACCCGCGTCGGTCATGGCGTGCCCAGAATGGCTGCGGCTGGAGGGTTCATTCCGTGCGATGAGCGAGAATACCACGATTCGCCCGATTTGGCGAAAGGCTGGCGGACTGGGGGCTACAGCGCGACATTCACCGCCGAGTTTTTTGCGCGAGAGGACGCGGAGAGTTCTTTTAAGTTGAGGACCATGCGCCTGATGCCGAGGTTCAAGGCGTGCGCGTTGAAGGCCGCTTCCACCATGGGGTTGCGTCAGGTCGTTCACCACTTCCTCCGCGTTCTCCGCGCCTCCGCGGTTGGCCCCTGCGCGTCGCGGCGCGAGGTTCTCACCCGGCCCCGGGCTCGGGCGTCAGGCCGTACTTCTTCATCTTGTATTGCAGCGACGTGCGGCCCAGCCCCAGTTCGCGGGCGGCGCGGCTCTGGTTCCAGCCGTGTTTGAGGAGGGCGTGGCGGAGCAGTTCGCGCTCCACGCCCCGCACCTGGCTGGTGACCGACGCGCCACGCCCCTCCGAAGCAGTCGCCCCGGCGGAGCCGTCGCCCGCGCGCGAGCCGCCGGCGGCGCTGGGGGTGGCTTCGCCGGGAGCGCCGCAGCGGACCTCCGGCGGGAGATCGGCGGCATGGAACTGGCCGTCGGTGGAGAGAACGACGCCGCGCTCGATCACGTTCTCAAGTTCACGCACGTTGCCGGGCCAGGCATGCGCCAGCAGGCAGGCGAGGGTGGCGGCGGGGCAAACCACGTTCTTGTGGAGCCGCATGTTGTAGCGGTCGAGGAAGTGCTCGACGAGCGGGGGGATGTCTTCCCGCCGGTCGCGCAGCGCCGGCAGGTGGAGGGCGAGCACGTTGATGCGATAGAGCAGGTCTTCGCGGAAGCGACCAGCCGCGATGGCGCTCTTGAGGTCGCGGTTGGTGGCGCAGATGACGCGCACGTCGGCGCGGATGGTCTCCTGCCCACCGACCCGTTCGAACGCCGTTTCCTGCAGCACGCGGAGGAGTTTGATCTGGAGGCTGGGGGGGATCTCGCCGATCTCATCGAGGAAGAGCGTGCCCTCGTGCGCCAGTTCGAAGCGGCCCAGGCGACGGGCGACGGCGCCGGTGAACGCGCCCATCTCATGGCCGAAGAGTTCGCTCTCCAGGAGGGCGGCCGGCAGCGCGGCGCAGTTGACGGCGATGAAGGGCTTCTTGCGGCGGTGGGAACGCTCGTGAACGTGGCGCGCCACCACCTCCTTGCCGGCGCCGCTCTCGCCGGTGATGAGGACGGGGGTGGAGACGTCGGCGACCTTGTCGATGAACCGGCGCACCTCGGCGATGGCCGGGGAGACGCCCACCAGGCGCCCCCATTCGTCGCGGAGCGCCTCGCGCAGTTCCCGCGCCTCGCGGGCGGCGCGGGCCTGCGACAGCGCCTTCTCCACGCGCGCCTCCAGTTCCTCGATGGAGAAGGGCTTGGTGAGGAAGTCCAGCGCGCCCAGGCGCATGGCCTCCACGGCCTCTGCGATGGTGCCGTGAGCGGTGATGAGCAGCACCTCGGCGTCGGGCGCGGCTTCCTTGCTCTTGCGCAGCACGTCCAGGCCGGAGAGATCGCCGGGCAGGCGCAGGTCGGAAATGACCAGGTCGAAGTCGCTGTCGGCGAGCCGCTTCACCGCCTCCTCGCCGCTGGCGGCCTCCACGGCCGTGTGGCCGTGCTCCACCAGCGAGAGGCGGATGACCTCCCGCATCGAGGCGTTGTCTTCAACCACCAGGACCAGCGGCATGTCGGTTGTCCGAGACTTCGGAGTGGGTCGGGAAACGGGCCCCTCAGTCCGTGAGGTCGCGCGCCCGCAACAGCGCCCGCGCGCGCAGAGCCGCCAACCGGCAGGAGAGCAGGCTCCCCGCCTCCAGGTTCTCGCCGATGTCCACGAGCCGGTTAAAGGCGTGCTCCAGTTCGCCGCGGCGGCCGCGCTCCGCCAGCGTCCATTCCTCGACGCGGGCGCGCAGCAACGCGCGGGCGGCGCAAAGCGCGGCTCGCTCCGCCGCCTGCCGGCACCGCTCGGCGGCGGCGGCCACCTCGTCGCGCCGGCGCACGGCTTCGTCGCGCAGGCGTTCCTCGAACCGGGCGAGGTCCGCGAGCCGCGCCGCGAACCGCCCGGCCTCCGCGGCCACCGCCGGCTCCACGGCGGAGGCGGCTTGGCGCACCGCCTCCCACACGGCGTGGGCGGACTGTTCGAGCCGCTCGTGGAGCGCGGCCCGCGCGCGCAGGAACGAGGTGACGCCGGCCAGCGCCACCGCCCCGCCCAGCACCGCGGCCGGCGCGAAGGAGTCGCGGGCCAGAAAGAACGCGGCCGCCGCGCCCACCAGACCGATCAGCAGCCCCGCCACCGCGAGGCCGGAGGCGAACGCGCTGGGCCGCGCGCCCGCCCGGCGCGCCAGTTCCTCGATCCGCCGGCTGGCTTCCCCCACCACCGGCGACATGGCCTCGGCCGAACGGCGCACCGCCTCGGCGGTCAGTTCTTCCACGCGACGCCAGGCGTCGCGGCGAATCTCTTCCAGCGCGGTGAATCGCTGTTCCACCGCGGCCACCACCGGCCCCGCGTCCGGCGCAGGCTCCAGCGGGGGAAGGGGAGGCTCCTCCGTTCCGCCCTCCTCGGGCGCGGCGAGCAGCGCTCTTGATTCCCCTTCCTCCAGAGGATCACCGGGGCGCGAGTTTCCTTCGGCCGGTGGGATCGGGAGCGGGGACGGGGACGGCGGCGGCGCGGCGCGGCCGGCGCGGGCGCGGAGGTTGTGCAGCGCCGTGGCCAGGGCGGCGCGGGCCTCAGCCACGACGCCAGCCAGGGCGTCGGCAGCCTCGGAGGAGGCGGCGAGGACTTGCCGCCGCACCTCGTCGCCGGTGAGCGCCGCCACGGCGCGGCGGGCGGATTCGGCGGCGTCGCGGCGGGCGCCGATGAGCCGCTCGGTCCGCTGGAAGGCGTGGAAGAGCGCCTCCTGGGCCGAGACGCGGAAGGTCTCGTCGCGCACCGCGCTCCAGAAGGGCGACGCCGGGTCGGCCAGGGGGGCGATGGCCGCGGCCAGCGTGTCGGGCCAGGCCGGGGCGAGCGACGGCGCGAGGCCCAGGCGACGCACCACGAAGTCGGGTTCGTCGAACACGCGGCGGGGCGCGCCGGGAGCCCCGTCCACGGGGGCGGGCGGCGGCGCGGGAACGTCGGCGGCGGCGCGCGTGTCCGGCGCCGGCGCCGGCGCGCCGCCGGAGTGGTCGGGGCCGGCTGGGGCGTCCAGGAGGGAAGGGGCCGCGCCGTCGAAGACGTCCGCCACGATGGCGCGCAGGCGGGGGAGGACGCGGAGTTCGAGGTGGTCGTCGAGCGCCTCGTCGACCCGGTCGAGGAAGCGGTCGTGGGCTTCGAGGCGCGGCAGGAGGTCCTCGTTCACCACGTCGCCCAGGTGCGAGCGGAAGATGGACGCCAGGTGCGAGAGGCGGGGCGCCACGCGGATGAGGCGGCCGCCGGCCACGTCGCGGGCGGCCAGTTCGCGGACGAAGGCCGCCAGTTCGGCCACGCCCAGGCCGTAGCGGGCGCTCACGTACCAGATGTCGCGCCGCTCGCGCAAAAGGCGCGGCGGGGCGTCGGCCAGGGCGGCCACGCGCGCCGCCACCCGCGCGCCGAAGGGGCGGGCGGCGGCCAGCACCGTTTCCCCGTCGCGCTCCAGGTCCAGGCGGCGGTCGGCCAGGGCGTCGACGAAGTTCACCACGATGGCCGGCGGCGCGCCGCCGGCGCGGGCGGCGGCGAGACGCGCGATGGCGTCGTCGCCCGCGCCGGGGAACCCCACGGGGGAGACCACGTGCAGCACCACGTCGCACTGTTCCAGCGCCCGGCCGACCTCCTCGTGCTCGGCCGGGCCGGCGGTGGGCGCGCGGATTTCCGCGAGTCGCAGGTCGGCGAGAAAGGCCCAGGGCAGGCGCAGCGTCACGGCCGAGGCGCTTTCCCCGGCGGGATCGCCGGCCGGCGCCGGCGTGGCGGCAGGTTCGGGGTCCGCGGGCAGCAGCCAGGTGACGAGCGGGGGAGGATCGTCGCCGGCCGTTTTCTCGCCCGCCGCAGCCGCGAGGCGCCCGGCGCAAAGGGCGAGCGATTCGGGGGTGTCGGGCGCCGAGTCGAGGCAGAGCGCCAGCCGCGAGAGAAGCGTGGTTTTGCCGACGCCGCGCGAGCCGATGATGGCCACGCGGCAGGGGTCGGTGAGACTCTGGGCCACGCCGGCGCGCAGGGCGGCGATGAGGTCGGCCAGGCCGGCGTAGCGCCTGCCCTCGGCGAGGTCGTGAATGGGGGCGGGGGAAAGACCGGCGTCGAGGCGCACCCGCTCGGCGTCGTCGGCGCACTCCAGGAGCGTTTCCAGCGTCGCGTCCGCGGCGGCGGCGGCGCTTTCCCCGAAAAGCGTGTTGCGCGCGTTGAGTCGGCGGGCGAAGAGGGCGCGCCCCGTCGCGGCATCGGGCCGGCGAGCGGGGTCGACGTCGGTGAGCGATTGCGAGAGGGCGGCGACTTCGGGAGGCAGGTCGGCGGGCGACGGCACGCCGAAGATGGCCGGCAGGAGCCGCCCGGCCGCGAAGAGATCAACCTTGTCGCCTTCGATCCCCTCGCTCACCTCCGGGGCCAGGAAGGGCAGCGCCGGGCGCAGCGACACTTCGCGGCGCGTGGCGGCGCGGAGGTCCTGGGAGTCGTTGGCCGAGGCGATCTCGTCGTAGGCCAAGCGCCCGGCCGCGCCGGTGTGGAGGTCCAGGACCTTGAGCACGGCCTGGTGGCCGACCAGCAGGTGGCGCGGCGCCAGCGCGCCATGGTGAAGGCTGGCCGCGTGCAGCGTGACGAGGCCGTCGAAGAGTTGGTAGGCGATGAAGTCGGCCTCTTCCTGGTCGCGCAGCGCGCCGTCAGGCTCATCGGGGATCGTCGCGCCGCGGAAATGTTCGGCGACGAAGAGCGCCCACGGTCCGATGTTGACCACGCGGAGCAGTTTCAGGAAAGCCGGGTGGGAGCCTTCGGCCCAGGTTTGCAGCCGCCGCGCCTCCTTCAAGGCATGTTTCTGGTAAGGGGCGAGAACCGGGATTTTCACGCACACCCGGCGCCGCAGGGCGTGGTCGTAAGCGCGGAAGACCACGCACCAGCCGCTCTCCGCGATGAGTTCCAGTATCTCCAGGTCCTGGGTGCGCAGCACGGCTTCGAGCGCCGCGCGCGGGAAGGGCGCGGCGTGGTCGCGCAGCAGTTGCAGGCAGTACTCTTCCGCGTCGGGTAGCGGCTCGCCCACGGCGTCGGCCGGCAGGGGGTCTGCCTCCGCGCAGGCGGCGGCGTTGCCGAGGAAGTCGCGCACCAGCGGGCCGAGGATCTCGCCCACCGCGCGCTCGGAATCCCGCGCCATCTTCACGTCCGGGGGTTCGCCCGCGGGCAGGGCGGCGGCGCGTTCGCCAAAGGCTTCCGCGCAGCGGCGCAACTGGTCGCGCAGGACGGCGGCGCGGGCGTGGGAATCGGGCAACTCCGCGCGCTCGTACAGGTTGATCGCGTATTCCGCGAACGCCGCCGCCCCGGCCATCAGCGACGCCTCCGGGGCGGGAGGCGGCTCCGCCTTAGCCGCCTCGGCGGCCGGCACGGACGGGGCGGCGGATGGGGCGCGATCTTCGGCCGACATACGAGAGTGGATTATACTATGGGCGATGGGCCATGTCGTCTTCGCCAACGGACCGCGCCAGGGCGAGCGGGTGGCGCTGGCCGCCCGCACCACCATCGGCCGCTCCCCCTCCTGCGTCGTGCGGCTCGCCGGCGCGCCGGTGTCGCGGCTGCACGCCGAAATCCTGGACACCGACGAGGGCTACGTCCTCCACGACCGCTCGCGCAACGGCATCTTCGTGAACGGGGCCGAAGTGAAGAGCCGGCGACTGGCCAACGGAGACGAGATCTCCGTCGGCTCCGAGGTGCTGCGCTTCGAGGACGACGCCCGCGACGAAGAGATGACCGACCCCGGCGGCGAAAGTTACGTGCTCTACACCGACACCGACGGCGGATCCTCGTCCATCGCCTCCTCGCTCGACGCCCGCGGCTTCTCGCTCTCCGATTCCTGGTCCCTGCCCGGTGGCGACGTGCCCGAAGCGCTCCACCGCAAACTGATGGTGGTGTACGAGGTCTCCACCGCCATCGCTACCATCCTCAACACCGACGAACTCCTCGCCCGCCTCGCGGAACTGGTGGTGGAGGTTCTGGGCGGTGACCGCTGCTCCGTGCTGCTCTGGGACTCGCGGCGGGAGGCCCTGGCCCCGGCCTCCTCCCGCCAGCGGCCGGGGCGGAAAGAGCCGTTCGCCCTCTCTAAGACCATCCTCTATCGCGTGTTCAACGAGGGGCAGGCGGTCCTGGCCCGCGACGTGCCCGCCGACCGCCGCCTGGCGGCCATCCGGTCGGGCAAACTCGACCGCGTGAAGTCCATGATGTGCGTGCCGCTCATCTGCGGCGACCTCAAGATCGGCGTCATCTACGTCGACACCGCCTCCGAGGAGGCCGCCTACCGCCAGGAAGACCTCATCCTCCTCACGGCCATCGCCGGGCAGGCGGCGGTGGCCCTGTTCAACGCCCAGCGTTTCACCCGTTCGCAGGAGGAGAACCGCTCGCTCAAGGAGCGCCTGGCGGGTGAGAACCGCCTGGTGGGGAACTCGCGCGCGCTCCGCGCCCTGATGGAGCAGGTGAGCCGCGTCGCTCCCACCGACGCGACCGTGCTTCTGCGCGGCGAGACCGGCACGGGCAAGGAACTGGTCGCCCAGGCCATTCACGACGGCTCCTCGCGCCGCACCGGGCCGTTCGTGGCGTTCAACTGCGCCGCCGTCACCGAATCGCTGTTGGAGTCGGAACTCTTCGGCCACGAGCGGGGGGCCTTCACCGGCGCCCACCGCGAGAAACCCGGAAAGTTTGAACTTGCCCATCGCGGCACGCTCTTCCTCGACGAGATCGGCGACGTCTCACTCGAAATGCAGACCAAACTGCTGCGCGCCCTGGAAGAACGCCGCTTCGAGCGCGTGGGCGGCACCCGCAGCCTGGACGTGGACGTGCGCCTGGTGGCCGCCACCAACCGCAACCTGGAACAGGCGGTGCTCGACGGCCAGTTCCGCCGCGATCTCTATTACCGCCTCTCCGTCGTGCCGCTCCACCTGCCGCCACTGGTCGAACGGGAAGGCGACGTGGAGATGTTGCTGCACTACTACCTCGACTACTTCAGCAGGAAGTGCGGTCGGCTCTTCAAGGGCTTCTCCGACGCCGCGCTGCACCTGCTGATCGCCCACGACTGGCCGGGGAACGTGCGCGAACTGCGCAACACCGTCGAGCGCATGGTAGTCCTGGCCGAAGGCCCCTACATTGAGGAGCGCGATCTGCCCTCCGAAATCGCCCGCCGCGACGATGGATTCCGCGACATGCTCGCCGCCGAGGTCTTCTCCCTGCCCGAACTGGTCGCCCGCGCCGAGAAAAACGCCATCCTCCGCGCCCTCGACCGCGCCGGCGGCAAGAAGGTCGAGGCCGCCCGCCTCCTGGAAATCTCCCGACCGACGCTCGACAAGAAACTCCGTGAGTACCAGATCGACGAGTAGCCGAACGGGGGACCGGGGATGGGGG
>JACQVU010000155.1 GCA_016209585.1 Planctomycetota bacterium | reverse complement strand
GAGGGCGGGGAGGAGGGCGAGGGCGCGCCGGTCTTCTCCGCGGCGGAAGAGACGCGGCGGGCGCTGCACGCGCTCGGCCGGTGGGAGGAGGCGCGCTTGGGCGGGCCACACGAAAAGGCGGGGTTCGCCGGGCCGATCCGCGCGCTGGAGCGCGGGCTGTTCGCCCTCGCGCCGAAGAAGGCGAAGAACGACGGCGCGGTACGGTTCATCGAAGCCGCCACGCCCGAAGTGGAAATGCGCATGGTGTGCCGCGAAATCCGCGCGCTGCTGAATGAAGGCGCGCGGCCCGAGGAGATCGGCGTCTTCTTCCGCACGTTCACGCCCAATCGCGACACCGCGCGCGACGTCTTCGCGCGGTACGGCATACCAGCCGCGATTCCGGGCGACAAGGCGCTGGCTGACACGGCTCTCGGCCGGTTCGTGCTGCGCCTGGCGCGGGCGGCGGCGGCGCGGGCGGAGGCGTTGGAACAGGGGGATGAGAAGGCGGGAAAGGCTGGAAAGGCGCGAAAGGCTGGAAAGGAGGGAGAGGTCGGCGACGCCGATTCAGACGGCTGGGATGAAGAGACTTTCCGCGCGCTGCTGTTTTCCACGGCGCTGGCGCGGGCGAAGATCATGGAGGACGTAGACTTGGACGCGCTCGGCAAGTTCCTTTCTGAAAAGGGCGTGGGCGCTCGGAAGACGCGCGAAGAGAAAGAGGCGTGGAAGGGCGCGCCCGAGGGGTCGCGGGCAGCGCAACTGGCGCTGATCGCGGCCATCGACGCAATAGCGGCTGCGGCGCGCGACGGCCCGAAGGCGTTCGTGAAAGCCGTGGCACACCATCTTGACGTGTGGAACGTGCGCGACGCACTCGTGGAGGCGAACACGGCGAACGGCGCGGCCGACGCGAGGGAAGCGCTTCGATTGCGCGAAGTGTTCGAGTCGTTCAGCGCGTACGCGGCAGCGGCGGAAGAGGCGGTGAAGGCGGCGGAGGTGACGCAGCGCAGGCGTCCGGCGGAATTCGCCGGGCTGCTGAGGGAGTTCGTCGAGGCGGAATCGGTTGGCGGCGCAGGCTCGGCGGCTGGGTCGGTCTGGATCGGGGGGGTGTTCGGCACGCGGGTTCCGCCATTGAGGGCGGCGTTCGTCTGCGGCCTCACCGACGGCGGCTTTCCGCACAAGCACCCGCAGGAGCCGTTCTTCACCGACGCCGAACGCCGGCTTCTTCGCGGCGCGGGCCTGCCGCTCGACCCGAGATCGCGCGAGGCGGAGGACGAGCGTTTCCTCTTCTACGTCGCGGCCACGCGCGCGTCGCAGCGGCTCTATCTTTGCCGCCCGGTGGCGGACGGCACGGGGAAGGAGACGATGCCTTCGCCCTTCCTTGACGAAGTTTGGGCCGTGCTCGACGCGACGGTGGAGCAGAAGGACGCGGCGCGCATCGTGCAGGACGCGGCGAAGATCGCGCCCGACTGGGAGAAGGCGGCGTCGCGCGACGATCTGCTCGACTTCGCGGCTGACGCGCTCTGGCGGCCCGTCACCGCTTCCGGGACGGGCGGCCACGCCCCCGCCGACCTGGCGCGGTGGAGCCGCGCCGCCGCCGCCGTCCGCGCGCTGGGCGACGACGGCACGCGCGTGCTGGAGGCTGGGCATCGGAACGAGCACGAAGCGCGCCTGCGCCCGGAAACGGTCGCTTTGTTGTTCGACGACGAACTGCCTCGCCTCAGCCCGAGCGCGATGAACGACTTCGCCGCGTGCCCGTTCCGGTACTTCGTGAAGAAGACGCTCAGGGTGGAGGAGTGGCAAGAGCCGGGCATGGACGTGCTGCAGGAAGGCTCGCTGTCGCACGAAGTGCTGGCCGAGGTGATGCGCAAGTACACGACTGAGACTTCGGCGGAAGACGCGGTCACGCACGCGCGCGAGCGCTTCGACGAGATCGCCGGCCGCGACTACCCGAGTTTGCTGGATTCGCAGCGCGGCAAGACGCAGTTGGGTTTCCTCTGGGAGAAACTGCAGACCTTTCTCCTCAAAGAGTTGGAGCGGATGAAAGCGAGCGGAAGCAGGCCGCTGTTCCTCGAGATCGGCTTCGGGGTCGACAAGCGGCGCGGCGGGCTGGACCGCAGGTCGTCGGATCGCGGCCTCGTGCTGACGGACGAATCGGGAAACGAGGTGATGGAGTTCATCGGCGTCATCGATCGCGTCGATCTGGTGCGCGTGGGCCCTGAAAAGCGCGAGGTGGCGGTGGTGTACGATTACAAGAGCGGGAACGTCGGCAAGTTCCAGAAGCGTATCAAGGCCGCGCTGGACGCGAACTCGCCCCTTTTGCAGCACCTGGGCCTGCTCCGCTACGTCGGCCGGGCGAAAGACGATCAGGTGGATTTGCAAGTTCCGCTCTACCTGATGGCCCTCGGCGCGCTGGCAAGCGTTCCGAAAGGCGTTCCGGGCTTGTGGAAGGAGGTGAAGGACGTTGGCGGCGGAATGTACTATTCACTCCGTGACTCCACACTGGTGGGTATCTGCACCGGCGACACGAGTGACGTGCTGAATCCGCAAGAACACGCCGACGACGAGACAAAAAAAGCGCGGAAAAAGTCTCTCTGGAACGCTTTGACCGCGGGGCGGAAGGCGAAGGCGGAAGCGAAGGCGGAAACGGCGAGCGACGAAGAGTTGGAGGCGGTCATCGACCAGGCCCGCAAGAAGGCGCTGGGCATCGCCCACAGGCTGAAAAGCGGCGTCGTCGCCATCAACCCGACCGACTGCGACTACTGCGACTTCAGCGACGTGTGCCGGTTCAGGAAGAAGGAGGAGGACATTCGCCGTTCCGCCCGGCAGAAAGGGGGCGGCGATGCCTGACCTGACGCGCGCTCAACGGGATGCCGTGTACGAGATCGACCGCGACGTGACGGTGAAGGCGGGCGCAGGCTCGGGCAAGACGAAGGTGCTGGCGGAGCGCTTCGTTCACCTCGTCACGACGACTGAGTCGAACGCGCGCGCCGAACCGGACGAAGTGCTGGCCATCACGTTCACGGAAAAAGCCGCGTCGGAGATGCGGCGGCGCATCGCGCGCATTCTCAAGGACCAGCCCGCCGACGCGCGCATCGCCGACGTTCTGCGGCGGCTCGACACGGCCTATATCAGCACGATCCACTCGTTCTGCTTCCGCGCATTGAAGGAAAGCGCGCTCGACGCACCCATCGACCCGGCGTGCACGGTGCTTGACGCCACCGTCAGCGACTTGCGGTGGGCCGAGATCGTGGGCGACCTGGCCGACACCGACGCGGATTTCATCGCCCTCGTCGAGCACTGTAAGAGCGAGGATGCCGTGGCCGAGCCGCTGCGCAAGGCGCTCGAGTTCTGGCGCACGCGCGGGATGACGCGGGAGGACATCAAGTCCATCGAAGGATGGTCGTTCGACACGTACAAGAGCCGCGTGAAGCCGCTGCTGGAGGAGATCGTGGAGGAGGCGCACGGGGTGATCGCGGAACTCTCGCCCGAGTTGGAGGGCGCGGACCCCGGCAGGGATCTCACGAAGCGATTGGCCGAGTTTCTGAACGAGGTGCGCGGCCTTTCGAGGAAGAGCGGAATGCTCACCGCGGACACGTACCGCCGCTGGGAGCATTTGCTCGGTTCGTCGTGGAAGAAGGACAAAGTCGGCGAAAAGGCCTATTCCGTTTACAAAGAGGTCAAAAAGGCCGTTGGCCTGGGAGTGTTCTGCGCCGATCCGGATTACGACGCAGATGCTGCCACCAAGGACCTCCGCCCGCGGTTCCTTCGCCTCGCCCGCCGGGTGTGGGATCACATGGAGAAAGAGAAGGCGCGCCGCGCGACGCTCGACTTCGGCGATATGGAGACGCACGCGCGCGCGTTATTCGAGGATTCCACGTTACAGCGTTTCTATCGAGGCAAGTTCAAGTACATCCTGTTCGACGAGTTCCAGGACACGAGCGATTTGCAATGGAACATCGTCGACGCATTCCGCCCGACGCGCGGCGTGTTCATCGTCGGAGATGAGAAGCAGTCGATCTACCGCTTCCGCGGCGCGAACCCGAAGGTGTTCGAACAGGTGCACGCCGACCTGAGCGCGGCAAAGGCGCGTGACGTGGATCTGTCGGCGAATTTCCGCTCGCGGCCGGAGATCCTTCAATTCGTCGGCGCGTTCTTCGAGCACCTTTGGAGTGGAAGCGCGTCTCCGCCGGACCCGCGGATGGAGGCGAAGTTCAGCAAGTACCAGGCTGACCCGAAGGACGCGCCTCCGAGGGTGTTCGTGCACGTCGCCGGGCTTCGCGACCCCAAGCAGGCGGGCAAAGACGACGAAACAGCCGCCGCCGCGCTGGGATCGAAACCCGCGAAGGGCGCGGCGAAATCGGGGAAGCCCGCGCCGGAAGAGAACTCGGCGAACAAGTACGGCGAACGGGAGAACATCGAGTCCGGCCGCCGCCGCGAAGCGATCATCACCGCGCAGTGGCTGCGCCGCCTGGTGCGGGAGGAGAAGCCGAAGGTGTGGGACGACGCCGCGAAGGAATGGCGCGGTGTCACGTACGGCGACGTGGCCATACTGCTGCGGGCGCGCGCGCCGTTCGAACTGTATGCCCGCGTGCTGGAGGAGCACGGCATTCCCTCCTACGTCGTCTCCGGCGGCGGGTTCTACGAACGGCCCGAAGTGGCGGACCTCGTGAACTTTCTGAAGGTGATCGACAACCCGCTGCGCGACCTGGCCCTCGTCGCGCTTCTGCGGTCGCCGTTCGTCGACCTTTCCGACGACACGCTGGCGCGGCTGGCGATGCGCGTTCGGGAGAGCGCGGGCGACGGCGACGGGGCGCGCCCCTGGTGGACCGTAGCGTGCGATCTCATTCACACCGGCGGGCGTGACCTTCCCGACGGCGAGCGCGCGCGGCTGGCGCGGTTCGTCGGGTTGGTGAAAGACCTGCGGCGTCGGCGCGACCACCTCTCGCTGGGTGACTTGCTGCGGGAGGCGGTGGATGGAACGAACCTGCAGGCCGTGGCGCTCACGCGCGAGCGCGGCCGCAGCCGCCACGCGAACATTCGCAAGATGCTGGCCTTCGCCCGCGCGTTCGACGCCGCGCCGCCGTCGTCCTTTTCCGACGAAGGGGCTTCGCCTCTCGCGGAGTTCATTCGCCGCCTGGAACACCTTCGCCTGACCGACAGCGACGAGACGGAGGCGGCGGAGTCGACGGAGGCGGCGGACACGGTGAAGATCATGACCGTGCACCGCGCGAAGGGGCTGGAGTTTCCCGTGGTGGTGGTGGGCGACCTGGGCCGCGGGCCGATGAACGAACACGCGCGAATCACGCCGTCCGCCACGTTCGGCGTGCACGTGCGCTACCGCGACGATGATCCGAAAGCGAAAGCGGAGTTCGTCGCCACCGTCGGGGAGGTGGCTGAGGCCCACTTCGCGCAGCGAGAGGATTACGAAGAGTCCATCCGCCTCCTCTACGTCGCCTGCACGCGCGCGCGCGAGTTCCTGTTTCTCACGGGCAGCGGCGAGAAGGGCTGGTGCGAGGATCTTATCGACTACTTCGACATCGAGCCGTTCACCCCCGACGTGAAGGAAGATCCCTTCAGGCCGGCCGATTGGACGATGCCGCGCCACTTGGACGCGTACGGCCCGATGCATGAAGACCTGACCCTCGGCGCGGCGCGGGTGCGCTTCCTGCGCAGCGTCGAAAAAAACGCCCCCGAACGGGCCGCCGCGGTCGTCGTCGCCGCGCGGGACGGGCGCGCCGCGCACGGAACAGGAACCCGGAGCGTAAGCGACGGGTCGGGCGCCGCGCACGGCAAGTACGACAACCTGCTCGCGCCCGCGTTCACCGACCCGCGCGTCATGGCCAAAGCCGAGAACGAGGCGCGCGCGGTGCTCAACGTCGCGCCGCCCGCGCCCCGCCCGCGCCGGCTCAGCCCGTCACAATGCGCGGCCTACGCCCAGTGCCCCACGCTCTACTTCCGAAAGTTCGTGCTCGGCGAACCGGAGCCGGACAGGGACGCGGCTTTCGGCGATGATCGCCCCGAAGCCGGCGGCGCGGGGGAAACGGTCGCCCCCGACCTGGCCGCTCCCTCCGCCGGCGACTCCCCCGCCGGGGCCGGAGATCGACGCCCGCCTCTCCTTCCAGCCACGGCGCTTGGGGAGGCGGTGCACGCGGCGCTTGAAGAAATGGACTTCGGCGCCGCCGACGTTCCCGCCCACATTTCGCATCTCGCCGGCGAACAGGCTTCCATCGCGGAAAAGGCCGGCCTGAGCGGGAAGGAAATCGGCGCGAGCGTGAACGACCTATTGACGCGGTTCGCCAAGACCGATCTGTTCACACGCCTGCGCGCGGCCCGGCGGGTGGAACGGGAGTGGGCCTTCTCATTCTTCGAGAACGGCGTCCTGGTGAACGGCGCGATCGACCTGCTGGGCTTCGATCCCGGCGCCGACGCGCCCTTCATCGTCGATTATAAAACCAACCTCATCCCGCGCGACGGCGTGGGCCGCCTCGCCGCCCATTACCGGCCCCAGATGCTCATCTACGGCGAGGCCCTGCGCCGCCTGCCTCCGCCGCTGGGCGAGGGGCGCTTGGCCGAGCCGCCCAGGGAGGCGCTGTTGGCCTTCGTCCGCACGGGGGAGGTGGCGGTCGTGAACCTGCCGCCGGAGGCCACGGGCGGCTTGATCGCCGCGGTGATCGAGGGCGTCACGCGCGGCGACTTTCAGCCGCGCGCCGACGCGCCGTGCGACCACTGCCCCTTCGGCCGCGCGGAACTCTGCCACCGGGACCGGTATCCGCGGACCGGGGGGCCGGGGTCGGGGGCTGGGAGTTCGTAGGGCGCACCGCGCGCCATCGCGGGCTGAAACGCTCCCTTCGTACTCACCGCGGAGACGCGGAGATCGCCGAGCAGAGCGCCCCTCCGCCACAGAGAACACCGAGAGGTCAGATTCCCAGCACCCAGCGCCCAACACCCAGCACCCAGCACCCAGCACCCAGCCCCGCGCCCCGCGTCCCCCCAGTCCGCGCTTTTTGTGCCTTTTCGTGGCCAGAATCCGTCCACGGGGGTGACAATGGGCGCGCCTGCTGGTGGCATGCATGATTGGAAACCGCCGCTTCCACGGGACGCGCGCGCGAAGGGGGTGATTCCATGAGCAGTGACGCGGTCGGGCGCTTCGGGGACCTGTGCGTGGCCGCCGGCTTCATCTCCCGCGAGCGACTTGACGAGGTGCTCGTCACGCTCGCGGCGGAGAACGACGGCGCGCTCACCCGCCGGGCGCTGGGCGAAACGCTGGTGCGGCGCGGGCTGGTCACCGCCATCCAGGTGCGCGAGATTCTGGCGCTTCAGAAAAAGGAACTGCTGGCCTGTTCGGCGTGCGGCAAGCGATTTGTCGTCAAGCAATATGACGGTTCCAAGTCTTACCGCTGCAAGGCCTGTGGCCACGCCCCGCTGTCGCCGGTGGAGCGCGCGGCCGACATCGCCTTCCACGCTGAAGTCGGCGCGTCCGCTATCTGGCCGGCGATAAACCCCGGCCAACACCGCCCGCCGCCGGAGCCGCCGCCGCCCGACGACGCGGCGCCGGCCTCCGAACCGCCCGCGGTTCCGGGCGGCGGGGAGAAGCCGGAGCCGCCGCCGGTGACGCTGTTTCGGGTGGGTGGCGCCGCCGGCAGGGGCGCCAGCGCCACGGCGGGCGGCGGGGGGTCGAGCGTGATCGCGCGGCTCACGCGGGAGACGGGCCAACCCCCGGCCGACGTCACGCTCGGCGGCGGCGACGAGCCGCGGGTGGCGCAGATGCTCTCGGCCGGTTCGGGCGATGAGCGTTACGTGATAGACGAGGAGATCGGTCGCGGCGGCATGGGCCAGGTGCTTTCGGCGGTGGACCGCGACGTGCGCCGCCAGGTGGCGATGAAACTCATGCTCGGCGGCGACGAGGCCGCGCTGCGGCGCTTTTTGCAGGAGGCGCAGGTCACGGGGCAACTGGAACACCCCAACATCGTTCCGCTGCATGAGATCGGCGTCTCGCCCGAGGGGCGCGTCTTCTTCACCATGAAAATGGTGAAGGGCGACGATCTGGCCGCCATCGTGCGCCGGGCGTTCACGGGCGACCACCGTTTCACGCTGTCGCGCCTGGTCGAAATGTACCTGAAGGTGTGCGACGCCATCGCGTTCGCGCATTCCAAGGGCGTCATCCACCGCGACCTGAAGCCCGCCAACATCATGGTCGGCGGCTTCGGTGAAGTGCTCGTGATGGACTGGGGGTTGGCCAAAGTGATCGGGCAGGGCGACCCCGCCGCCGAAGAGGTGGTTCGCACCATCGCCTCCGAAGAGGGGTTGTCGGCCTCCATCGACGGCGACATCGTGGGCACGCCGTCGTACATGCCGCCGGAACAGGCCGACGAAGAGCGCGCCGCCGACCTCGACGAACGCGCCGACGTCTATTCCCTGGGCGCGATACTCTACGAGGTGCTCTGCGGCCGGCCCCCGTTCGTTGGCGACGACGTCTGGCACATCATCAGCCAGGTGCGCCAGGGCGACATCGCCCCGCCCGAAGCGCATGCCTCGCGGATGGGGCGGGGGGCGAGGGG
>JACQVU010000133.1 GCA_016209585.1 Planctomycetota bacterium | reverse complement strand
TCCGGTCTTCGCGGAACAGCCCCCGCATGCGGGCCGCCGCCGCGGCGACGACGATGGGCTTCTCCGTTAGCGTCGCCGCCGCCCGGCGCCCGGCCGCGGCGCCCGGCTGCGCGGCCGGATCGGCCGACGGGCTCTTCCCGGCGGCTGGCGCGTGCCCGGCCGACGGCGACGCAGGGAGCGCGGGCGGCTCTCCCGCCTCGCGCGGGGTCGGCGGCGGGCCGCCGGCAGCCGCCATTACCGGCGTCCGTTCGCCCGGCACGGCGGGGGGCTGGCCGGCGGTTCCCTTCGAAGCGGCCCCCCCACCGCGGTCGTGTTTCGGCGCGCCCGGCCGCGCCGCAGCTGGCGCGGCGGCGCGCGGCGGCGGGTGGCTCGCCACTCCCCCACTGCTCTCCGCGGCCGGCTCGCCCGCGGCCGGGGGGCCAGCGGCGGTGAACTCAAACGTGGCGCCGCCGACACAGAAGCGCACGGCGTCGCCGATCGCCACGCGCCCCTTGACGGTTCGGCCCTCCACCTGGATGCCGTTGACGCTGCCCAGGTCTTCGATGAACCAGCCGCCGTTCTCGCGGAAGAGGCGGGCGTGTTTGCGGGAGACCTGGTGGTCGTCGATGACCACGTCGTTATCGGACTTGCGGCCGAACGAGAGCGCCTCCCCCACCACTTCGTACTCGGCGCGGGGTGTCGAACCCTTGATGACACGGATGAAGGCCATCGAGATCGAAACGATCGAGATAGATGCCGCGCATCAACGGTCTCACGCAGGCTTTTCCCCAGCAAAGTTCTCCATCGCGTTCTCCTTGGTCACTCGCCGCCATGGTACCACAGGCTCAGCGCCCCACGGGGAAACGCCCGTTTCAACGGGTGCTTATCCGTGGTCGCCACGCGCCCCTTGACCATCTTGCCCTTCACCTGGATGTCGTTGACGCCGCAGAGAAAGGACATGGAGGCCGGCGCGGGTCAGGCCGTGATCTGCTCATACGAAAACTGGGGAATACCGGCGCGCTTGGACGCGTGTTCGACCGTGATGGCGCAAATGTTCCCACCGGCGTCAACGTCAAGGAGCGTGTTCTCGTCGAGGTCACGGGTCTCAGCCACCGGCCCATCCTGAAACTCGATGTGCAGGGTGTCGGTCTCGGCATAGTAACGGATCTTCATGGCACGAACCCTCGATCGAAGAAGGCGTTGTGGACGGTCTGTCTATCCGGCAGAAGAATCACCCGAAGAAAACGTCCCGCGGCATCCGCAATCTAAACCCACCGGCGGATTCGCCCGTCGGCCTGAACCTGTTCACGGCAGGGTGAGTGGATCGCCCGTTCGATCCATTCTTCCTGGATCACGGCGCGATCGGGGCGCTTCCGAATCGACTCGAAGTACGCCGTGGTTTTCACGCTTCAATGCTACCAAACCCCACAGACCCGGCCAAGTCACGGCCTGATAACTACTTGTTCACCTGGTGGAACACCCCGTCCCAGGTCTTCGCGTCCGGCGGGGTTTTCATCATCTCCTGGCAGGTTTCGAGGTAGTAGTGCTGGCAGGGCTGGTCGTCCCAGCGTTCGACGCACTCTTCGAAGACCTTGAGAGCGCCGGGGAAGTCGCCTTTGAAGAAGAGGTCCAGCCCCTCTTCGAACCGTTTGCTGTGGGCAACCATGTCGGGAGGCGCCTTGGCGGCCATGGAGCGCACCTCGTAGACCGTGATGTACTCTTTTTTGCCCTTGGGAAGCAGGCGGGCGAGGCGGCGGAAGTGAATGTGGTCGCCACAGAGGTCCACGGTGGACTGGGCCGTCATGATTTTGGTGCCGAAGTCCTTGTTGGCCGGCTCGAACCGTGCGGACTGGTTCACGGCGTCGCCCATCACGGTGTAGTTCAGTTTCTGCGTGGACCCCATGTTGCCGGCGACCATGTGGCCGGAGTTGATGCCGATGCGGACGCCCAGTTTGTTCTTGCCCTCCTTGACCCACATTTCGTTCAGTTCCGCGAGTTTCTCAAGGTTTTCGAGGCCGGCCTTGCAGGCGTTCACGGCGTGCAACTCGTCGTTCAGCGGCGCGCCGTGGAACCACATGATGCCGTCGCCGGCGTACTTATCGACCGTTCCGCGATTCGACATGATGTTATCCGTCATGGCGGTGAGGTAGACGTTCAGCAGTTCGACCAGGGCTTCCGGCGTCAGCGACTCCGACATGGTGGTGAAACCGGCCACGTCGGAGAAGCAGACCGTCATCTGGCGCTTCTCGCCGCCCAGGCGGGCCTTGGTGGGGTCTTTCGCCAGTTCGTCCACGATCTCCGGCGACAGATAGGTGGAGAACATGGACTTCATCTCCCGCTTGCCCTGCTCCTCGGTCAACTGGCGGTAGGCGGTGATGGCGGTGTAGGGGAAGACGCAGGCCAGCAGCGGGCTGGACATCTCGATCCAGAGGCCGCCGTACACGAAGAAGAGCCAGTTGACGAAGATGTAGGCCCCCAGCACCAGCAGGAAGAAGGCCACCGACCGCAGCGGCGGCGCGAAGGAGACGAACAGCGACATCGCCAGGGCGATGGCCACGATGATGGTCACGTTCACCCAGGGTTTCACGGGGTGCAGGAACTGCCGGGTGAGGAAGGTGTTGATGGTGTTGGTGTGCAGCCCCACGCCGGGATACCGCGGGTGCAGCGGCGTGGGCTTGAGGTCGGTGCCGCCCGTGAAGGTGGCGCCGACGACGCAGATCTTGCCCCGCACGTCCTGGCTCAACTGCACGCGGGTGCGTTCGCGGTCCTGTTGCTTGAGGCGGATGGCTTCCTCGTTCGACGCGATGGCCGCGATCTTGGCGCTCGCCACGGCGACCTCCTGCGTCGCGTCCCGCACCATGGAGTCGTGGAACTCCTGGGCCACGCCTTCCATTCGTGGCGCGGCCGCCCGCTCCTGGGCCTGCTGGCGCTGCTTCACCATTTCCTCGCGGTGGTGCGCCAGGTCCTGCGCGCCGCTGGCGGTGGCCAGCAGTTCGTCGCCGTAGGGCCGTACCGCCTGGGCCAGGAGGTTCTCGGAGAAATAGCCCGAGAGAACGGCATAGACGCCCTTCAGCGCCTCGTCGATGACGGCCCGGTGGGGGTCCTCGGCCTCGCCGCGCAGCAGGGCGCCGAAGGTGGCCAGGTCGCCCGCTTCCTGCTCGGTGTAGCGGAACCGGGACGCGAAGACCGCGCCCGCCTCGGCGATGAAGCGGTCCAGCGCCAGCGTGGCGCGCACCACGGGATCGTCGCCGCCGGCGGTGTCGGGCTTGGGCGGCGCGGTCATCGTGTTCAGGGCGTCATCCACGCCCGCCCGTTTCAGGAAGGCCGGCGAAACCGACTCCCCCAGATGCGCGCGCATCGCCCCCGCCTCGGCCGCGGCCTGCTCGAACCGGCCCTGCAGGCGCGCCTGCTTGAGTGCCTCCAGCCGCTGGGCCAGCATCGGCCGGTTGATGGCGAACTTGTCGCTTTGCCAGAGCGCCGCGAGGTTTTTCAGCGCGAACTGCTCGACGACGGCGACGTAGTTTTGCATGCCGGTCGGAAGTTGCGGGTCGCGATAGAGCCGCAGCAAGAGGTCGCGGATCTCGTCTTCCGCGCGCACGTACTCGATGACCTTGCCGAACGGCAGGTGGGGCATGAAGGTCTGGTCGAACTCCTGCTCGGTCACGCCGGCCCAGTTGATGATCATCCGCCCCTCGCCGTCGATCGGCACTCGCACGGTGACCGGGGCGGGCGGCGGCTGCGGCGTGCCGTCCTGTGCCTTCGGGGCCGGGAAGACCACGTCGCGCACCTCCACGTATTCGTTGGGAACGATGGAAATCTGCTCGTTCTTCACCCCCAGCAGCATCAGCGCCGCCTTGAACGCGATCTGGAGGTAGGGCACGGGTTCGTCCTTCTCCAGCCGGGCGAACCATTCGGGCACGGGAAGGCCGACGCTCGTGAGCCTCTCGCGGCGCTGGGCCATCACCTTCTGGTGGAGTTCCGGCTGCTCGCCGTCATACCAGACCAGGTGGCTGCGGCGCAGGATGCCGTCGGAGTCGGGGTCAATGGAGACGAACGAGGTGTCCTCCGCGTCGCGCAGGAGGCGGTAGATGGCGGGGTCGACGCGCTTGTTGTATTTGAACTCGGGCGCCTCACCCTTGATCGCCCCGCGAGGCAGGCTCCACTTGGCGCGCAACAGGAAGTGCCCCTTGGCGTGGTTGAGGATATCGTCGACGTCTTTCTGGAACTTCGGGTCCACCTCGCCCTTCTCCGCGGGCGCGTTCTCGCCGCCCGCGCCGTCGGCGGCGGGGGCCGGCGCCGACGGACGCACGTAGGGGAACGGGGCGTCGGGCGCGTCCCAGAGGTCGTCGGTAGTGATGGCGTCCAGCGTCTCCCTCGGGTCGGGCCGTTTCTCGCGCGCCACCCGCTGGGAGACGTAGTCCGCCAGGATTTCGCGCAGGAGGTCTTTTTCAAACGAGGCGCGGTAGTGATCGACGATGACGGCGACGTATTCCGCCAGGGATTGGGATTGGATCTTGCCCTCTCCGCCCTTGGTCTGCTCGGCGATGTACTCATCAACGGTCTTGGACGTTCCGTTGGTCAGTTTGAGGACATAAGAGTCGGTGTATTTTTTCCGCAGCCATTCGAGGATTTTGGTGGTGGCTTCATCGTTCGGCATGTCGATGCGGTGGGAGACGAAGGCGTGCAGCAGTTGCAGGGCGTCGCGCGCGATCTGGCCGATACGGGCGCTCTCGTCGCCTTCGGTGGCGCCGGCGGCAGCCTCCTCGTAGGCCTGGTCGACGAAACTGAGGGAGGCGTCGAAGTGGAAGGGCAGAACGACGTTCTGGGAGTAGTCCACCCCCTCGGCGAAGAGCCGGTCGTGGTCGAGTTGGGCGAGGGCGAACTTCGCGATCACGTCGCGTTCGGTCTGCGTCAGTTCGATTTCGCTGCGCGAGAGCGACTCCTCCATCGTGCCGTCGTAGATCTTCTTGAACAGCACCAGGTCCTGGGCGCGAGGGTCTTCCGGTGGAAGTTCCTGACGGAGGAAATCGCGCAGGAGGTTGGGGAGTTCGTCGGTGTACTTCTGCACCGAGCCGACGTCGCCGCGGAGTTGTTTGAAGACCTCCGCCACCGAGCCGAAGCGGCCGCGCAGTTCCTCTTTCAGGCGGCGCTCGCCGAGGCGGGCGCTGTCGAAGACCGGGGCCTGCGGCTGGAAGAACTCGACGTCGAACATGACCATGCGCGCGCCCATGTCCTTGAGGGCGCGGACGAGTTGACCCTGGACCTGGCGGGGCCAAGGCCAGCGTCCGATCATTTTGAGCGACTTATCGTCGATGTCGATCATCACGATCTGGTCGCGGGCCTCGGCGATGCGGGGCCGGAACTGGGTGCGAAGGTCGTATAACTTGTACTCAATGTTGTCGTTCACCGGCCGCGTCCACGGCATCTCGTGAAAGAGCAGGATGAGGCCCAGAATGAACGCCCCCAGCCCCAGGCTGAAGAACCGGTAGCGCCGGGTGCGGGGGTTGGCGAAGTCGGCCTGGACCTCTTCGAAGAAGCGCTTCTTGGCCATCGTGAGTGCGGCCGCCTGGGGACGGCTCCGGGGCGGAAGAGAGGAGTGCGCCGCGTTCGGCACCGGCGCGGCGGGGGCCGGAAGGGGGGTGATTCTATGCCGGCCCGGCGGCGGAGGCAAACGTCCCGTGGCGCGATCTGAGG
>JACQVU010000127.1 GCA_016209585.1 Planctomycetota bacterium | reverse complement strand
TCCGCGAGCGCGTGGGCGAGATCACGCTGCCGGCGCTCATCCTCCAGGGCAGCGACGACGCCATGATCCAAGGCTCGCACTACCTCCGCATGCGGCTTCCCAAGAACAAGTTCTACGAGTTCCCCGGCATCGGCCACATGCTCGTCCACGAGGCCACCGACTGGGTGTTGCCCGCCATCGTCGACTTCATCTCGCCCCAGTTCCACCCCCAGCGCGGCGGCGGGCGCACGGCGGATTATTAGCCGCGCCGCCCGCCCGGTCGCCGCCACCCCTCGGCCCTTTCTCGCCTTGCCCCCCACGCGGCCGCCCGTTCCCGACGATCCCTTCGCCCCCGCCTGGAAGCCGGCGCGCGACCCGGCCGAAACCGCCGCTCTGGCCCAGCGTCGGGACGGCGGCGCCACGGCCCACCCCCGCGGCTACGCGGCGGTGCGCGATCTCGTGAGCCGCCACTTCGCGCGGCTGATCGCGCTGGTCGAAGAGGCCGACGCCGTGCGCGCCCGCGCCGGGCTGGCCGCGCCGGACCACGCCGGCCGCTTCCCGGACCTGCCCCGCACGCTGGCCGATTTCGGCCGCGACCTCGAGGAACTGCACCTGCTCTATCTCCACCGCCCGCTGCAAGTGGCCCTCATGGGCATCTTCAACGCGGGGAAGTCGACGCTCATCAACCGCTTCTTCGACCTCGAACGCGCCCGCGCCCGGCGCGGCCGCGGCGAACCCCCGCGCCGCACTTCGCCCGCGCCCGTCGACGACTGCATCACCGTGCTCCGCCGCCCCCCGCCGGGCGAGGCCCGCGAGTCGGTGGTGGTCGCCCGCCGGCTGGACGATCCCAGCGGCGAGCCGCGGGTGTTCGTCGAGGAGCGCTACTTCGACGACCCCTTCCTCGTCGACCTCAATCTCATCGACACCCCGGGCCTGAACGAAACCGAAGCCAAAGACGCCATCGCCCGGCGCTACCTCTCGCAGTGCGACGTGATCCTCTATCTCTTCCTGCCGGTGAACGCCTACAACAAGGAAGACAGCGAGGTGCTGCGCGCCGCCCGGACGCTCTTCGCCGACGTGGAACTCATCCCGGTCATCAACTTCGTCGACATCCTCGTCGACCGCGAGCGCTTCCCCCGCCTCGACGACCGCGACCCCCGGCTCAATGAGGAAGTGGACCGCGTCCTGGCCCCCGTCTGCCGCAGCATCGAGGCGAAACTGCGCGAACACGGCTTCGACTTCGCCGATGAGGAGCGCGACCCCGACGGCCTCTTCTGGTGCGTCAGCGCCCGCTACGACTACCAGGTGGCGGCGCTGTTGAACTTCCTCCGCCGGCGATACGCCGAGGCACACGCCTTCCCGCTGCGCGTCCGGCGGCTGGTGAACAACGTCGAGACGCTCCACCACGGCCTCCGTGCCCTGCTGGACGAGTTGCGGCGCGTCGACCTCGAGGCCCGCGTCCGCGCGCTGGAGGAGTACCGGGAGTCGCTCGACGCCCCCCTGGCCGAGGCCGTCGAACGGGTCGACCATCACCTGGAAGCCGCCTGCTCGCGCCTGGTGCGGGAGATACTGGAGGTGGGGGAACGCGGCACGACGTTGGCGTTCTTCGGCGAGACGGAGCCGGACCCGCTGCTCACCGTGGACCTCAACCGCCCGCTGCTGCTGGCCGCGCGGCGGCGGGAGATGACGCTGGCCGAGGTCTTCAAAGCCATGCGCGGCGCGGGCGAAGGCGCGGCGCTCGCCGGGGCGACGCGCTCGCTGGCGGCGGAGATCGCCTCCGGCGCGGCGCTCACGGGCGCGCGGGTGGCGGCCGCGGCGCGGTTCATCCGCGACGCCCGCGCGCGCCTGGCCGCATGGCTCACGCCGGGCGCGGCCGGCGGCTGGTGGGCGCTCTTTGAAAGCGCCCTGGAAGCCCACGACGCCGCCCGGCGCGACGCCGCGGCCGCGCGCCGCGAGAAACTGGCGCGCCTCCGCGAGGAGTACCCCGCGCTGGTGCGCGACCTCTTCGCCGCGCGGACGGAGCCGCTGGTGGGCGAGGTGCGCCGGGCGGGCGGGCACATCTTCCGCAAAGTGCTCGAAACCGTCGCCGCCGGCGGCGACAAGTTCATGCTGCGCCTCTCCCACCTGGGCGCTGACTACCGCGAGCGCCTCTACCAGGAACTGCTGGAGCCGGTGGCCCACGGCGAGGATCGCGAGGAGGTGAAACAGGCGCTGACCACCGCGCTGGAGTCCGCTCTGGACAGCGACGTAAACGCCCCGCCCCGGCCCACCAGGGACTCCGCCGGCCGCCCGCTGGACGCGCTGGGCGATCGCTTCGAGGCCGTGGCGAAAAGCCGCGCCTCCCTCCTGCGCCTGGCCGAGGGGGTCAACGCCGTGGTCGCTCGCGCGGCCGACGACTTGAACGACGAGGCCGCCGCGCTCCTCCAGCGCGCTCGGGAACAGTGTCGCGCCCGCGCCGCCGCCCGGATCGCGCGGGAACTGGCCGCGCCCCGCTCCACCCCAGCATCCGCCCCGCCGCCCGACGACGCCGACACGGGCGCCGCTGCCTCCGCCGGCGCGGCCGACGCCGACGCCTACCTCCGCCTCCGGCGGCTCGCGCCCCTCGCGTGGCTGCTCGCCGTCGCCGTCTGGGCCGGTTTCGCTTTCGGCGCCCAGGCCTTCTTCGGCGCGCGCCAGCCCGGCGCCGTGCTGGCCGGCATCGCGGCCGGTGGAGCCGGTTTCCTCGCGGTGCTTTCGCTCTGGCGTCGCCGCCTGGCGGCGCTCCGCTCCCGGTTGCGCGACGCCGTGGGCGGCATGCTGGCCGACTTCGCCCGCCAGGCCGACGCGGCGCAGGACGCGGTGGAGGCTGAGGCCCGCCTGGCCGTGGCCAACCTGAACGCGGATCTGCGCGCGCGCGCCGAAGCGTTGTCGCGAGACGACCTGCGCCCCCGCCTCTCGAACTTCCTGCGCGAATACGCCGACTCCGTCTATTCCGTCTTCCGCCACGCGCGGGAATTGGTGGTCTCGGTCGCCGAGGTCGAGGCCGATCTCGCCCTGCGGCGCAGGTATCAGCACGTCGCCCAGTATGAGCGACGGCTCATCGACGACCACAACGCGCTCACGAGGCTGCAAGCGTCGCTGGAGGAGGGCGGAGCGCTCGACGACGACCGCCGCGCCATCCGCGACCTGGCCGCGGGCTTCCTCGAGAGCCGCGCCTGACCGGAACCGCTGACCGCTGATTCCTCGTTCTCCCGCGAAGAGTCTCGGCGGGCGAAAGTCGAAAGGAACCGCGAATGGACACCACTAGACCAGAAACCGTTCACTCCCTCGGAAGACCCGTCCGCGGATGACGCCGATGCACGCGGAAAATGCCGGAGCATGAGGGATAGAGGAAGGGCCGCAAGAGGCACACGAGAGACAACAGAACTTCCTGGTTTCACCGCGGAGGGCGCAGAGGGCGCGGAGAAGCAGAAACAAACATTGATGGACAGGATGGACATGATTCAGCAGCGTTTTTCATCTTGTCCATCCTGTCCATCCCTGTCTGATTTCTCCGCGTTCTCCGCGCCTTTGCGGTGAATCTCCCCGCGGATGTCCGTCCGCGGCTGGACGGCGGGTGCACGGTTCCCCCCGGGCGCGCGCCCGCGCTACAATGCCGCCCGGTTTCCCGGGAGGCTCCCTCGATGGCTGACCACGTCTTCGACCTCTACGACATCGAATCGCTCCTCACTGAGGAAGAGCGCATGGTGCGCGACAGCGCGCGCGCGTTCACGCGGGAGAAGATTCTGCCCGTCATCGAGGAGCACTGGGAACACGGCACGTTCCCCACCGATCTCATCGGTGAAATGGCCCGCGCCGGCTTCCTCGGCTGCAACCTGGAAGGCTACGGCTGCGCCGGGTTGGGCAACGTGTCGTACGGCCTGATCATGCAGGAACTGGAGAAGGGCGACTCCGGCGTGCGGTCGTTCGCCTCCGTGCAGTCGTCGCTTGCC
>JACQVU010000137.1 GCA_016209585.1 Planctomycetota bacterium | reverse complement strand
GACCTCGAAGTCGCCGTCCGCCCGGGACTGCACGTCGGCGGCGCCCGCCTCGAGGGCGGCCTCCATCAACGTCTCCTCAGCCACCGAGCCGGCCGGGACCAGAAAGAGCGACTTGCGCTCGAAGAGGTGGCGCACGCACCCGGGGGCGCCCATGTTGCCGCCCCTCTTTTCGAAGATGCTCTTGATGCCCGGCGCGGTGCGCGTGCGGTTGTCGGTGAGACAATCGACCAGGATGGCCACCGAACCGGGACCGTACCCCTCGTACGTGCAGGGGGTGAACTGCACGGCGTCATCGCCCTCGCCCGACCCTTTCTTGACGGCGCGCTCGATGTTGTCGCGCGGCATCGAGGCTGCGCGCGCCTTGTCGATGGCGTACCGCAGCGTCAGGTTCATGCCGGGGTCGGCCCCGTTACGCGCCGCCACCATGATGTCCCGCGCCAGTTTCGAGAACAGCCTCCCCCGGCGGTTGTCGACCACCGCCTTCTTGTGCTTGATCCCCGCCCAGTGTGAGTGGCCAGACATGGGTTCACCGCGATCCCGGAAACCGACGCCGCCTCGTTCCGCGCCGCCAAGTTCCGCGCCCTCTATGGTACACGCTGCGCCGCCATTTGTCCCGGATCAAACCGGGTTCATGGGGGGAGATTGGGTGGTGGGTGGTGGGAGATGGGGGCTGGGCGGAGCGGAGCAGGCCAGGCCAAACGAAACGAAGCCAAACCAAAAACGCTTTGCGGCTTTGCGCCTTTGCATGAAACTCCGGCCGCGGCTTCGCGTGAAACTCCGCCGGACGTTGTTTTCCGATCCGGGTGTGTTAGTCTGAGTGAGGGCGAGATCGAAGGGGAGGAGAGAGCATGATCTTTCACGTAACCATTGAGCACGCGGAAGACGGCTACTGTGTGATCGAATGTCCGTCACTGCCCGGATGCGTATCACAGGGAAAGACGGAAGAGGAGGCTCTGTCGAACATCCGCGAAGCCATCGTCGCGTGGCTCTGGGCGGAAGACCAAAAGAGCCTCGCCGAGACGAACGCTTCCGGCAAGACTCCCATACTGGTGTCGGTCTAGGAATGGCCCGACTGGGCAACATCTCAGGGAAACAGGCGGCGAAGGCCTTCTGCAAGGCAGGATGGGAGGAAGCCGGACAAGTCGGGAGTCACCTCGTCCTGACCAAGGCCGGCTGTCGAGCGAATCTCTGCGTTCCGCAACATCGCGAGATGTCCATCGGGACTCTGCGCGCGCTGATCCGGAGCGCCGGACTCACCGTGGATGAGTTTCTTGACTTGCTGAAATAGGCATGTTTCTGCGGCGCCGCTGCCGCCCTGCGAAGGTGTCACGCCAAGACGCGAAGAAGCACGGAGCGGAGCAGCGTGTCACGCCAAGGCGCGAAGACGCGAAGAAGAGAAGAGGCGGAGCGGAGCGGACCACGCCAAAAGAAACGAAACGAATCCAAACCAAACCAAATCCAAAACACTTTGCGTCTTTGCGCCTTGGCGTGAAATTCCGGCCGCGGCTTCGCGCGAAACTCCGCGCGCGGCTTCGCGTGAGGCGCCGGCCGTCAAAACCCCTCGTCGCCGGCGCCGATGGGCGGGGGGGCCTCCTCGCGCAGCGCCGAGTCCGCCAGGGAGCGACGGAAGCGCCGCGGAACAGCGTCCGGCCCGATCAGGGCCACCTCCAGGCCACACGTCTCGCCTTCCGCCACCAGCCGCACGACGCTGACGCGGGCGCCGGGCACGACGCGCGCCGCCTGGGCCGCCACTTCCACCGCGCGCGGGAGCGCGGCCGCCGGAAGGTTCGAGGGCAACAGCCCGTCGCGCGCCTGCGAGAGCACCGCGCCCTCCCGCTCGTCCACCGTGACCAGCCAGCAGAGCGCCCCGCGGGCCACGCGCCACTCGGCCACCCGCCGCCCATCGCGATCGCCGCGCCACAACTCCACCGCCCGCGCCCCCTCGCCCACCGCGGCCTCGGCCAGAGCGGCCGACTTCTCCAGCGACAACGCGGGTTCGCCGCCCGTTTCGCGCGGCGCGTTCGCGTCGCCCGCCGCCGGCGCGGTTTCGCCCGGCATGAGGGCGGCCGCGGGCGGCCGCGCGGCGCGCTCTGTTTCGGCGCGGGCGTTTTCGGCCTTCAGTTCAGCCGCGGTGAAGACGCGCGGTTCACCCGCGACGCAGTGGCCGGCGCTCTTGATCTCCACGCGGTCGAGCACGGCGCCGTTCACGCCCACCACGTCGATCCGCGCGCGGTCGCCATCCACCCCCACCCGCACGTAATGATGCGCCGAGACGAACGCCCCCGACCCCTCGTTGCGGTACGGGTTCGCCCGCTTCCCCAGTGGCGACCCGCCACCCGCGGTCACGACGTACAGAACGCGGTCAGGGCTGACGAACGTGCGCTCGTACTGGCGGTCGCCGCCGGAGAACACCACGTGCGCGCGCCCCGTCAGACGCTTGCGCAACAGCGCGCGCAACCGCATGTCCGACCCCGCCTCGCCCGACGAGTAGAGCGGCGGGTTGACCATCACGAACCGCCACGCGCCCGGCTGCTGCTCCAGCGCGCGGGCCAGCCAGGCGATCTGGGGCGAGGATTCGGTGAGCGGCGCGGCTGGGTCGGCGGCGTCCAGCACGAAAAACGCCGCGTCGCCGTACTGGCAGGAATAGTGCCGCGAGGAAGGCTCCGGCCCTTCGGGCCACGCCAGCGCGCGGCGGTAGCCAGCCGCGTCGCTCTCCCCCCGGCCGGGGCAGGACAGCAGCGGCAACCGGGCCAACGTCTCGCCGGCCGGGCCGAAGAACTCGCGGTCCCAGGTGAGGCGGTCGCCGGCCGCGCTCACCATGTCGCCGGTGTGCGCCACGAAGGCCAGCCGCCCGTCCGCCGCGATGCGCGCGGCCACTTCCCGATGCTTGCGGCGGTCCCCGCGCGACCCCCCGTACACCGCGAACGAGAACGGCTGGCCGATCCCCGGCGCGGCCCGGAACTCATACCAGGCGGAAGCGTCCGGCGCCGCGCCTCCGCCAGCCCCCCCGCCGCGAGCCGCGCTTCCGTCCGCGACCACCCCCGCCGTCACCCGGTAGCGATAGCGGTTGCCCGGCGCGAGGCCGCGCAGCCGCAGGGAGTGAAAGCGCGCCGGAATGAGCGCAGTGGCCCGCAGCGTGCGCCGGGCGATCTCCGCGTCGCGCTGCTGTTCTCCCGCCCGGCCGAGCAGCCCGGCCGCGAGATGCTCGTCCACCACGCGGCGGTACTCCACGACGCCGGCCTGCGGCGTGGCCCATTCCCACGAAACCACCACCGCGTCTCCCGTGGCCGCTTGCAGGTAGGGGCCGCGAACGATCGGCTCCGCCGCCCCGGCGGAGGGGGCGCTGATTCCGACCACCACCATCACCGCCGCCGCCACCAGCAGCCAGGGCGCGCGGGCGGGGAACCGTGCCAAGGGAAGAGGCGCGGCGCGGTGGCGCGCGGGACGCCGCCGGGGGCGCGCCGGATGAGGTCGAGGAGTCGCGCAAGACATCGTTTCGTTCTCGCCGTTCGCGGAGGTGGTGATGGTATCACCGACGGCCGCCGTCATCGACGCGCCGGCGCGGAGACGAGGCTCAGCCCGCGGGCGGGCCAGCCGTCTCCGCGCCCAGCGGCTGGAGGATGTTCGGCTTGATCCAGAAGTAAATCTCGCGTTTCTCGGTGCGTTTGCGCTGCTTGCGGAAGAGCGCCCCCACCACCGGAATGTCGGAGAGGAACGGAACGCCGGTGTACTCGTCGATGCTGGTGCGGGCCATCAAGCCGCCGAACACGAAGGTCTGGCCGTCGCGCACCGAGAGCCGGGTTTCGGCCTTGCGGCTGGAGATCACCGGGTTGGAGATGCCGGGCGCGGTCTGCACGGTGGAGCCGGTGACGGCGCTGACGTTGGAGTTCACGTCGAGCAGCACGGCGTCGTCGCCGATGAGCAGCGGCGTGATGTGGAGCGTCACCCCCACCCGCTCGAAGGTGGTGGAAGTGACGATGTTGTTGCCGGTCACCTGCTGGGTCTGGAAGGGGATCTGGCGCTTGGTCTCGATGCGGGCCGGCACGCCCTCCGGCGTGGTCACCTTGGTTTCGGAGTGGATCTCGGCCTGTCCGGTGGTGGTGAGGGCGCGAATGTCGAGGTTGGCCAGGCCGATGTCGGTGAGGGAATCGGTGCCCTGGGTGGTGAACCGCGCGCGCACGCCGCGGAAGCGCTCGGCCGCGTTGATCTGGGATTGCAGGAACTCGTCGGGGTTGAACGTGGCGTGGAAGCCGCGCCAGAAGGTGTCGGTGTTCTCGGTGGTCTTGGCGAAGTCGGCCTCGAAGCCGATCTGGAACTCGCGCGTGAAGGCCAGTTCCACCACCTTCACGTCGAGTTCCACCTGCGGGCGCGGCACGTCGGCGATCGCCAGCAGCGTGTCGATGGCCGGCCACTCCTCCGCCCCGGCCGTGATCACCAGCGTGTTCAGGGCGTCGTAATGGTTGGCGGCGTCGGTGACCCCCCGCAGCGAGGGAATGCGCCCCTGGTAGAGTTCCAGGTATTGCGCCAGGTCGCGCGACGGGCGGTGGCGACACTTGTAATAGCGCCGCACGCGCCCGTCCGGCAGCGTGACCCGCCCCTCCTCCACGTCCATTCCCGCGCCCGGTGCGGCGCTGACCGGTGGCGCCGTCGCGGGCGCGTCCGGCGCCTCCTGCGCGCCGAGCGCGCGCACCGGCTGGGAGAACAACCCCGCCGCCACCACGACGGCCAACCCCAGGGCGGCGGCGTGGTTTTTTCGGGCGCTCATCCGGCGCTCTCCACCGACCGCGCGGCCGCCCGCAGGGCGGCCACGACCTCGGCCTCGGCGATGCGCCCGGCGAGCAGGCGGCGATCGTGAAGGACCACCACGGGAACCGCAAGCCCATACTCCCGGGCCAGGTCGGGGTCCGCGTCAACGTCGCGCACGCGCACCGTGAACCCCAGCCGCCGGGCCTCGCGCTCGACCAACGGCAACGCCTGGTCGCACAGCCGGCACCCGGCCCGCGTGTAGAACTCGATGACCTGTTTCAGCGCCGCCATGTCGCGGAATCATAGAAGATGGAGCCAGCCAATGGAAGGCGAAGGCAGCGCGGTCAGGCCGGCCCCGGCCCAGCGGCCGGCGACAGAACGTCGTCCTCCGCCAGCCAGTAGTCGCAGCGGGCCTCGGCGCCGCGCTCGCCCACCAACAGGCGGCAGAGCACCCGCTGCTCTTTCCACGCGAAGAGCGGCACGCCGGCCGGCAGAGAGCGCGCGGCCGCCGGCAGGGGGATGCGTTTTCCGTGGAAGAGCGCCAGCGCCTCGCCCGCCGTCGCCGGAACGCGCGGGAAGGCTGCCAGGAGGCGCTCCACCGGCTGGATGTTCCGCGCGGAGGCCGTCTCCGGGGTCAGGGCCTCTTCGACGCGCAGCGATCCGATGGCGGTGCGGCGCAGCGCCGACAGGAAGGCCCCGGTTCCGAGGCGCTCACCCAGGTCGCGGGCCAGCGCGCGCACGTACGTTCCGCGGGAGCAGACGACGTCGAAGCGGACGCGCGGAAAGTCGTACGCCGTCACCGTGATCTTCTCCACCAGCACGCGCCGCGGCGGGAGGGTCACGGGCTGGTCGCGACGGGCGAGGCGATAGGCGCGTTCGCCGTCGATCTTGACGGCGCAATGCGCCGGGGGAACCTGCTCGATCTCCCCGAGGAAGGCGCTCAGCGCGGTCTCGACGCCGGCGCGGCCGGGGTC
>JACQVU010000124.1 GCA_016209585.1 Planctomycetota bacterium | reverse complement strand
GGCGGCGGCGGCGGCGTCGGAAGAGGGCGGTCCGCCGGAACTTCCCGTGCGCGGGGAGATGCCGGAGCAACGCGACGCCGGGCATGGGCGGGGGCGGGGGCGGCGTGAGGTCGAGGGCGGTGTCGCCGGGGCCGCGCGCCGGGCGATGGTCTCGTACTGGCGAGTGATGAACCCCCAGGAGACCTTCCCGGTGACAGTATTTCTTTTTGATCCTACGGCGCCTCCGGCGGCGGACGGCGCCGGGGACGTCGCGCTGGCCAAGGGCGAGCGCGACCACCCCGTCGCTCCCGGTTCGGTGCGCTTCACCGTGCGGCTGACGATGCCGGGTTGCCTGGTGACCCCCGACCGCGAGGAAGTCGACGCCTCCCCCGCGCGGTCCCGCGCCATCTTCCACGTGACCCCGGTCGCCGGCGGCCGGGTGGAGGGAAGCGCGCGGATTTACCGCGGTGAGCCGGAGGAACTGGTCGAGTCGATCCCCCTCTTGTGCGTGGCGCGGCCGAAAACGCTGGCGCGGGTGGCCACGCTGTTGGGGATCGCCGGTCCGCTGTTCCACGTCGCGGCCACGCTGCTGCGCGCGGACGCCGGGGGCGTGGGAGCCGCGCTGGGCGAGATGTTGCGCGACTTCTTCGCCTCCCCGATCAGTTTCCCCACGCTCTTCTTCGCTGCCGCCCTCCTGCTGGCGGCGGCCGCCTATCGCATCGCGCGGCCCGCCGGCGCGACCGCCGCCGGCTCGTCCCTTTCCACGAGCGCCCATCCGCCGACGTGAACCCGCCCGGCAGCGGGGCGCGGTCGCGCGTCCGGCGCTCACCGTTCGCGCCGGCCGATCAGTTCCACCAGCAGGTTGGCCGCCAGGATCAGCGCGAAGCCGGCGATCTTCCAGCGGTCGAACGTCTCCTCCATTCCCCACGCCGCGAACAGCCCGGAGGCGCTGAACAACCCGGCGCACACCGGCTCCAGCGAGTAGAGCAGCGCCGCCCGCGCCGGCGACACATAGTGTTGATAGCGGTTCATCACGAACTGCGCCACCACCGACGCCAGCACCGCGGAATAGACCACCGACACCCACACCCGCGTCTCTCCCATCGCGGCGGCGTACAGCCCCGGCCGAAACAGCGTCGCGGGGCCGGCCGCGATCACCACGACCAGAACCCCGAACAACGCGCTGAGCGCCAGCATCCAGAAGGTGAGGGCCACGGGCGATTCCACCCGCGTGAAGCGGTCCGTCAGGTAGATCTGCACCGCGAACAACACCGCGCTCCCCAGCGTCAGCCATTCGCCCAGGCCGACGCTGCCGCCTCCGCCGGAGCCGCCGGCGAGGGCCACGCCGCACACCGCCAGGATCGCGGCCGCGCTCATCACCCGCGACGGCCGTCGGCGCTCCACCACGAACACCACCAGCGGCGTGAAGACCACGAACAGCACGGTGAAGAAGGCGGAGACGGCCGGGGCCGTGCCCAGCGCCATGCCGTAGAACTGCAACAGGAAGCCCCCGAACGTCGGCGCCGTGAGCCAGAAACCCAGCCGGAAGTTGCGCGGGCTCAGCGACCGCGCCGTCGCCGGAAAGACCAGCGGAAAGAGCGCCGCGGCCAGCGCGAACCGCCACGAGATGAAAATGGCGGTGGCGGCGAAGGGCGTCACCGCCGCCAGCCGCTCGATGCCGGCGGTGCAAACCTTGATGAACGGGAAGGTCGCCCCCCAGATGACGTTCGTCAACAGGAGCAGCGTCAGCGCCACCCGCCGCGCGCGCGCGCCGGCGTCCGGAAATCGCGGCGCGGCGGTCACGCCCACTCCCGAAGCGCGGCCACGGTGACGGCGATGGCCTCTTCCAGCACGGGGTTGGTTCCCGCCCACGGGTGGCGCGCGCCGAACACATGGTCCCCGCCCTCAATCACGGCCAGACGCCCCTTGCCGCCCGACGCCCGCGCCATGAACCGCGAGGCTTCCGGCGGCACGCCCTCGTCGCGCGAACCGGCCACGAAGAGGGCCGGGCAGGGGAGCGCGGCCAGCGCCGCCGCCACGCTCAGCGCGGCCCGGTTCGCCAGCATGTCCTCGACGTAGGCGTAGTCCAGCGGCATCCGCTGCCCGGTGCGTTCGTTGGGAATCTCGATGAAGCCCCGCTCCCGCCAGCGCGCCACCCCCTCCTCGCCGAGCCGCGCGAAGAGCATGTCCGTGGCTGGGATGGAGTTCCACGTGACTACCCCGGCGCAGCGTCCCGCCGCCCCCGGCCCGCGCACGGCGTTCCCGCCGGGGATCGTTCCTCCCGCCGCGGGCGCGCCGCGCCAGGCGCGCAACAAGGCCACGGCGCCGCCCTTACTGTGGCCCAGCAGGAAGAGGCGCGAGGGGTCCATTTTCGCCGCGCACGGCAGCCGGCCTTCGCCCACCGCGCGCTCGACCTCGGCGGCGTCGAACAACTCCTTCGTCCACGTGTTGCGCCGGAAGAGGTCCAGGCGCGGGAACTCCGCCTCCGACTCGTCGACCCCGTTGTGCGAGAAGTTGAACCGCACCGCGTGGAACCCCGCCTGCGCCAGAGACCACGCGAGATGATGGAAAAAGCCCCAATCCTTGAACCCCTTGAACCCATGCAGAATGACCACCACCGGCGCCCGCCCGCGCCCGCCCGCCCCCGGCGCGTGCACGTCGCCCCGGATGTGCTGACCCTCCGCGCCCGGAATCTCGAATGCGATGGAATCCATTGGCAGTTTAATACCCGCTGCCGACGGTGGCGGCAACGACCACGCTCAGTGGCACGGCGGCGAGAGATGGGAAGAGGGCCTCTGGTGGAACGATCGACGACCCTGGCGGCGGGATTGGAACCGGGAGGCCGGACGCCCGCGACCCCTGCCGGCGGGATCGTTGAGGATCCCGTCTATCTCTCCCGGCGCCTGATCACCTGCATCGGCAACAAGCGGGCGCTGCTGGAACCCATCGGCCGCGCCATCGAACGGGTCAAGCGCCGTCTCAACAAGCGCCGGCTGCGCCTCTTCGACGCCTTCAGCGGCTCCGGGCCGGCTTCGGCTCCGTCGAGGTGGTGGAGACCCGGTACAACGCCTTCCGCGGGAGCCGGAACCTCAACCACCGGTCCACCCACGTCACGGAGCAACTCTTTCTCGTCGAGCGGCGGTGAGCGCCATGAACCACGAATGGCCACCAATGAACACCAACGAGGGGACGGGGATCAAAACGTGGTCGTCCGTTTTCAGTGATCCGTGGTCAGCGAGCGGAGCCTTCTTTCGCCTGACCACTGATAACTGACCACTGATAACTTCTCTCTGGTTCGCCATTCGTGTCTCTTCGCGTCCATTCGTGGTTCAGGACCGTGACCCGATTCACTCTTTTTTCTCCCCGTCCGGACCCGACGCCGCGTCCGGCCGCGGCGCGGCCGGCGGACCTTCGCGCACCACGAAACCCTCGGCGAAGAGTTCGTCGAACAGCAACCAGTCGCGAGCGCGAACCGACGCGATCACCAGCCGGTCGCCGGGGTGGGCGCCCGCCAAGGCCGCCAGGCGGTCGGGCACCGTGACGTTGAGGAGGCGTTCAAAGGAGTCGTCCACCGGTTCGAACCACGCCTGATCGTACGCCGTGAACGCCGCGCGATAGTGGTACTCCTTGCCCTGCGCCGTCAGCGTGGCCCACGGCCCGGTATCGTCCATCCGCGCCAGCGAGACGCTGGGACCGCAGCCGGGCGCGGCCGCGATGGGCGGCGCGAACAGCAGGAGCAGGAGAAGGAACCGGCGAACGAGTCTCATTCGGGTGACTGGCCGGCTGCGGGCGCGGGCGCGGCCGGCGGGGTCGCCAGCGCGGCCCCCCCACGCGGGAGTCTACGTCGCCACGTCGTCCATGAAAAGGAAGATTCGCCAGTGCATCACGGCCCCGCCGCAGATGTTGACGGCCACAACCTCGTCCCAGACTTTCCGGCCGCCGTTCCGCGCGGTCTCGACGCCGGAGACGCCGGCGTTGTTCACCATGAGACGCAGCGGGCCGAAATCGCGGGCGACGGCGGCCAGCGCCTGGTCGACGCCAGCCTCGTGGCGCACGTCCATCACGTAGGCGCGCGCCGTGCCCCCGAGCGCGGCGATCTCCCGCGCCACGGCCTCGATCCGGTCCTTGCGGCGGCCGCAAAGCGCCACCACCGCCCCCTCGCGCGCCAGGCGGAGGGCGATGGCCCGCCCGATCCCACTCCCTGCCCCGGTGACGACGGCCGTGCGGCCCCGCAAACCCTCCGTCCCGACGGGAACCTGCCGCCAAGCGATCCCCGCGCGGCGCGTGGCGGCGGGCATGCGCTGGCTCAGAACTCTTCCTCGTTGGCCCGCGCCGCCGGCTGGGCGGGCGAGTCGGCCGGCAGGAAGGAGCGGAAGAAGGCGAGCATGGCCGCGGTCGTTTCGTCGCCGGTCATTCCGATACGCATGACCAGGGAAAGGTGGTTGCGGTTCTTCACGGTGGTGAGCCGCGCGTCCGCCCCGGCCGCGACCAGTTGCTCGTGAAACACCTTGGCGTCGGGGATCAGGCTGGGGTAGTCGTTGTCGCCGACGAAGAGGCGCATGGGGCAGACCTCGCGCGAGACGTGCCGCATGGGCGAGGCGTCTTGCATCACCTCCCGGTCGGTTCCGAACGCACCGAACAGGTTCATCGCCACGCGGTAGACGCCGGAGAGCGGCGCGGCCGCCGTGATCTCTTCGCCCGTCAGCCCCTGCTCCTTCAGGAAGCGCCGGTTCGTGGCCAAGAGCGCCGTGAGGTGGCCGCCGGCGGAGTGGCCGGTGAGGAAGAAGTGTTTGCCGTCGCCCCCGAACCGCCCGATGTTCTTCACCACGAAGGCGACCGCGCGGGCGCAGTCCCGCGCGTGCTCGGGGTGCAGCACCTCCGGCGAGAGCCGGTACGAAATCAGCACGGTGGCGAACCCTTCGCGGGCGAAAGCCTTGCCAACGTTGCCGTACATGCGCTTGTCGCCGCTCATCCAACCGCCGCCATGGATGAAGATCACGGTGGGAAGGCCGGCCTTCAGGCCTTCGGGCAGGAAGAGGTCCAACCGGTGCTTGGTGGGATGGGCGTCGGCGCCCTCGTGGTACGCGATGTCGGTCAACTTGCGGACGGCGTGCCGGCCGCGCCCCGTCTCGATCACCTTGCCCTTCAGGTCCGGCGTGGGCGGAACCAACTCCTCCGGCCGAGTCTTCGCGCCGCGCGGCCGGCTGAGACGCTCGAACGCCTCGCGCATCACGTCCTCGCCGGCCGCCTCTTCCGGCGTCTTCTCGGCCACGCCTTCGGCGCCCGGCTTCGCGCCGGCCGCCTTGTCCGGCGCGGGAGGGGTGGCGGGCGTGGCGTTGTCGCCCGGCGGCGCGGACTGTTCACCGGCGAGGGCGACCGGCCCGGCCGCGATGAACGCTCCCACGAATCCCAGCCACCACCCAACGCGGCGCGAAATCGAACCAGCGGACATCCCGTCCTCCTTCATTTCAGTTCAGATCCGTTGATGGGGGCCACGCCCCGCCTCCGCGTCGATCGCCGCCGGCGCCGCGTGGCTGGCGCAGCCGGGAGTCGAACAACATGCCGCCGCGCCGCCGTCGCCGGCCGCGTTCTCCGCGCCGTGGCCCTCCCCGGCCCGGCCCGGGGGCCGCGGCGGGGCCAAGCGCGCGTGGGCGCGCCGGAAGAGCGCGGCCCCCAGCACCGCCGCCAGCAGGGCGGCGGCGCCCCATTCGATCCAGGACGGCAGGCAGCACGCGGCCACTTCCCCAGGTGGCGAGGCCCACGCGCCGAAGTTCCACCGCCCCGCCGCGAAGTCCAGCGCCTCGCCGGCCAGCAGCGTGACCCCGGCGATGGAGCCAAGATAGACCGCCAACGCCCGCCCGCCCAGCGCCGACCGCACCGCCAGGATGGTCACGGTGTTGGTGGCTGGGCCGGCCAGAAGGAAGACCAGCGCCGTGCCCGGCGACATTCCCACCGCCATGAGGCTGGCGGCGACCGGCGTGGAGAAGGTGGCGCAGACGTAAAGGGGAATGGCGGCGGCCAGCACGGCCACCTTCACGCCCAGCGAGTTGCCGACCATCTCTCCGAAGAACCCCGCGGGCACGGCCGCGGCCACCAAGGCGGCCAGCAGCAGGCCGAGCAGGAGCCAGAAGGCGATGTCGTCCGCCAGGTCCACCAGCGCGAACCTTAGCCCCCGCCGCACCCGCTGGCTGACGGAGTGGGCGTGCCCCTCTCCGGGATGGTCGCAGACGAAGCAGCCCGTCTCCCGCGGCGGTTCGGCGGGGTCGCGCGTGGTGAGGAGGTCGGTGAACAGGCCGGCGGTGACGGCCGTGACCAGCGCGACCAGCGGCCGGGCCACCGTGAGCAGGGGGTTGAGCAGCGAAAAGGAAAGCGCGATGGAGTCGACCCCTGTTTCCGGCGTGGAGACCAGGAAACTCACCGTGGCTCCGCGGCTGGCGCCCCGCTTGCGAAGCGCCACGGCGGCCGGGATGACGCCGCACGAACAGAGCGGCAGGGGAATGCCGGCCAGCGCGGCGCGCGTGACGCTGCCCAGGCCGGGGCGACCCAGAAAGGCGGCCAACCGCGCGGGCGAAAAAAGCACGGAGAGCGCCCCGGCTGCCAGGAAGCCGAAGAGCACGTAGGGCGCGGCCGCGCGGAAGGTTTCGCCCAGGGAGAGGGCGGCGCGGACGAAGAACTGTTCCACCCTCTCATCATACACCAGAAGCGCGGGATCTCAGATTGTGCTTCAAGTGTTTATGAAACGAGGGTGACGGGACTTGAACCCGCGACCTCCGGCTTGACAGGCCGGCGCTCTAAACCAACTGAGCTACACCCCCACTCGCAACAAGGGTTCTTATACGGCCGCCTCGCCAGCCGCGCAAGGAGAATTGGAAACGGGGAGCCGCGCCCGCAGCGCGAGAAAGAGTGGGAACTCGCGCCGCGCGCGGTTCTCGCCGCGGGCGCGGCCCGCGCCTTTCGTCACTTTGTTCGAGCACCATTCCTCCAGCGCGTCCACCATCAGGCCGCCCGACGCCAGCGCGCGGAAGTACTCTCCCAGCGGCCGGTGGAAACAGGTGGTGCTCTCTCCCTTGTTACCGGCGTAAAGCGCGCGGATGGGGATCGCCAGCGGACTGCAATAGCGATCCACGCGGCGCGCCTGGAGTTTCTGCTCCTCCACCCAGAGCCAGTGCGTCTGCCGCGGAATACGGAAACAGGGGTGCATCATCACCACCACCAGCGCCGCCCCGGGCTTCAGCGCGCCGGCCACGCCGGCGAAGATCGGTTCCAGCGGGTCCATGTCCTGGATGGCCAGCAGACAGGCCGCGGCGTCAAAGACCGCGCGCCCCAGGCCCGCGCGATCCAGGTCGCGGGCGTCGCCCACCACGTACGATACCCGTCCTTCGGCGTCCCCCCGCCTGCGGGCGGCCTCCACCATCCTTGGCGCGGCGTCGACCCCCACCACCCGGCACCCGCGGCCAGCCAGTTCGCGCGCCAGCACGCCCTGACCACAAGCGAGGTCCAGCACCCGCCAGCCTGGGCGCGGCGCGAGCAGCCGCACCGCCCCCGGCAGGATGATCTCCCGCTGGTGGTGCGACCCGCGCTCCCCCACCAGATCGTCATACCAGGACGCGACCGCCTCCCACGACGTGTCCGCCGCCGCCGCCGGCGCCGCGCGGGCCGCGGGAGCGTGGCGCTCCTGTCCGCCGTTTCCCCCGCTCATGGAAAGGTCAGCCCGATCACGAACTTCTCCCACCGTTTCTGAAACGCCGCCATGTCGTCGGCCTTCAGCAACCGCTGGAGCGTCGCGTATCCCGTCGGGTCCGTGGCCTGGTCGCGCACGAACTCCCGGTAGAACTTCGCCAGCAGTCCCTCTTCCTGCAAGTAATAGCAGAGGTAGCGCGCCTGGGCGTAGTTCGTTCCCTTGTCGTCGCCGTAGAATTCGTCGTCGGTGGTCAAAAGGAGCGCCTGGAACGACGCCAAGCCACCGCGCTCGATGGCCTCTTGCAGGCCCGCCAGCCGCCAGTTGGTGAGGCCGCGGATGCGGCCGTCGCGTTCGGCGGACTGCTCGTACAGCGAGGCCAGCCCCTCGTTGAACCACGCCGGGCAGGCCGCGAAGTTCGCCCGCATGAACGGATGCACGATCTCATGCACCAGCGTGCCGCCCCCGGTGGCGATGTTCATCACCAGCGCGCGGTGGGCGGCGGAGTAGTAGCCGAACGGCGTCGACGGGGTCTCGTTGAAGAGGGTCTTGGCGTGGCCGCGGTAACTGGCCTCGTCCTTGAAAAGCCAGATATCAATGATGTGGTCGGGGTCGCGGTCGAAGTACTCCTTCTTCAACAGGTCCACCGCCCACTTCACCGTATGCGCGGCCCGCGACTTCACGCGCTTCGCCTCCTCGTCTCCCGCCACCACGAAGGGCGGCTGGACGACGAAGGTGAAGCCCTCGGGCGCCCGTTTCCGCAGCGCCTCCATGTGCGCCGCGAACGCCTCGGCGGGGATTTCCCTTGGGGCGCTCCGCGCCGCCGGTTTCGGGGCCTCCGCGCCGGCGGTTTGAGGGGATGGTCGCGCCGGCGCCTCGGGGTTCGACTCCGCCGCCTGCTGAGCGACGGCCGGGGCGCCGCATGCCGCCATGAGCAGACCCGCCAGAACCGTGACCTTGAACCGCATGGATCGCCTCCCTTCCATGAGAGTATACGGGAGCGGGCGACCGGGTTTCGTCACGTGTTTGTAACGGACGGGAGACCGGTCCTCCCCCGCCGCCGGTTGCGCTGTCAGCCGCGTCAGCGGG
>JACQVU010000119.1 GCA_016209585.1 Planctomycetota bacterium | reverse complement strand
GGCGCACACCGCCCCGCCCCCGGGCGCGGAAGAGCCGTCGTTCTTCCCGTCGGAACCGGGCGAGCCGCCCAGCGCGATCGTCCCCTCGATGTTCACGTCGCCCAGGCAGCGAATCTCCAGCGCGTTCGCCCCCACCGCCTTCAAGGTGTCGCCGGACCGCAGCCGGAAACTGATGAAACTGTACACCCCGCCAGGGTGGCCGGCGTTCGCGGTATCGACGGTGATCGTGAAGGCGCTGATGCCCGTCTTGGTGACGCCGCTGACCGCCCCGCTGACGTAGGTGGCCGAATCAAACACGCCGTCGGCGCCCGCGCCCGGATTCAGCGTGCTGTTCACCGACACGGCGTGGCGGGTGTAGGTTCCCGGCGCGGCCGGCTTCTCCTGGAACGTGTTGGTTCCGCCCGGCGTCGCTCCGACCACCTGGAGCGTGGCGTCGTCCCGCACCAGGTAGAACCCCGGTTGGGGGTTGGCGGCGGTCCAGTTCCAGGTGATCGACGTGTCGTCGGTCCCGGTGACCGCGTTGTGCGTGAACGACGACGACGACGACGAGAAGTTCGACGGAGGATTCGGCGCGCTCTGGGCCGGCAACAGCCCGGCCGCTGCCAGGAAGAGCGCGACCGTGGCGCTCGCGGGGCGAATCAATCGCATGGTGTCGTGGCCGTGCACGGGGCCGGAGGACGGAATATCCCCCGCCGCGCTGGACCCGAGGCATCGAGCGGGCCCGTCTCGACCGCGTCTCCCGGTCCACCGGCCACGCCGGCTGGACAACCATTCCCCCCGCCCGCCGGCGGGCTGAGGGAAGCCGCATCATACCACATCCGCGAGCGGCCGAAACGCTTTCCCCCCGGCGCGCGGGGCGCGGCGGCGGAGCGCGACAGGTCAGCGCAGGCCCAGTGCCTGGCGCACCTCTTCCATGGTGTGGCGAGCGATAGTGGAGGCGCGGGCCGCGCCGTCGCGCAGCGCGGCGCGCACGTCGTCCGGGCGGGCGCGATAGTCGGCCAGCCGTTCGCGGATGGGGCCGAGCAGGCGCTCCATGTTGGCGTGCAGGGCTTTCTTGCAGTCCACGCAGCCGATGGCAGCCGAGCGGCACCCGGCGTTGATGGTGGCCACCTCTTCCGGGGGGGAGAAAAAGCCGTGATAGGAGAAGAGGTTGCAGCGGTCGGGGTTGCCGGGGTCGGCGCGGCGCTTGCGTGCCTCGTCGGTCTTGGCGGGGCGGAGTTTCGCCCACACGGCGTCGGTGGAGTCCGCCAGGGCGACGTGGTTGCCGCGCGACTTCGACATCTTCTGCTCCCCATCCAACCCCATGACGCGGGCGGCCGGGGAGAGGAGCTCGATCGGTTCGGGGAAGATGGGACCGAAGCGTTGGTTGAAGCGGCGGACGGTTTCGCGCGCCAGTTCCAGGTGTTGCTTCTGGTCTTCGCCCACGGGGACGACCTCAGCCTTGTAGAGAACGATGTCAGCCGTCTGGAGCGTGGGGTAGGCGAAGAGGCCGAGCGTGGCAAGGTGGCGATCACCCTCCGTCTTCTCCTTGAACTGGTGCATACGCGCCAAGTCGCCGACCACCGTGCAGGTGGAAAGGATCCACGCCAATTCCGTGTGTTCCGGCACTTCGGATTGGACGAACAGAAGGCACTTCTTCGGGTCCAGGCCGCATGCCAGCAGCGTGGCGGCGAGGTCGAGCGTGCGCGGGCCGATCTCTTTCGGGTCGTAGTCGATGGTGATGGCGTGGTAGTCGACGATGCAGAAGAGGCACTCGTACTGGTCCTGCAGCGCCACCCAGTTGCGGATGGCGCCAAGGTAGTTGCCGATGTGCGGTTCGCCCGTGGGTTGAATGCCGGAGAAGAGCCGTTGCATGGCGGGGGTCGGGGGTTGGGGGACGGGCGGAGTACCGCGGGTGAACGGTGGCATCATACTTGACGGCGGCGGTGGTGGGCACTGGGTGGTATGATCGTGAAGAGCGTCCAACATCCGGTGATGATGTTTCCGAGGTGAGCATGTCAACGCCAATGGTCGATGCCGGTGAGCGCGCGGAAGCCATCTACGAAAGTCGGCTGAAGGCCGTCCTGGAACCCGCTCACGACGGAGAGGTGTTGGTCATCGACCCCGATACCGGCGAATACTGCGTCGGGCCGAAAGAGATCGAAACGCTGCACGAGTTTCAGCACCGTTTCCCGGGGGTCAGTCCGGTGCTCCTTCGCGTCGGGAGGAAGGCGCTCTATCGATACGGGACTCTGCCGTGAGCTCCATAGTGGGGAAATTCAGAAGCGCCCACGGCGCCGCCGCCGTCTCCCCGCCAACGGCGGTCCGTTCGTTGCCGGAGAAGCGGCTGCCGCTGGTGACGCCGGCCGTCTTCACGCCGTCGCCGTCGGCGCTGGACGCGCGCCTGTCGTCGCTGGAGTTGCGGGCGGTGGATTTCGCATGCCTGGTGCCGCTTTTCCGCTGCAACCAGCGGTGCCGGTACTGCCACCTGTGGGAACACGGGTTCACCTACGACGAGCGGATCGAGGTTCCCACCCACCACTGGCTGGCGTTGCTTGACGACCTCGCGGCGCTGGCGCGCGGGCCGGTGAACCTGACCTTCGCCGGCGGGGAGCCGCTCTTGCGGCCGGACATGCCGGAGATGATCGGCCACGCGTCGCGGCTGGGCATGGCGCCGAACATTTCGACGAACGGCTCGCTCATCGACGCGGCGATGGCTGACCGGCTGATCGCGGCGGGGTTGAAGATGGTGTCGCTCTCGCTGGACGCGGCCGAGCCGGGGCTGCACGACCGCATCCGGCGCTGGCCGGGGGCGTGGGAGGCGGCGATGCGCGCGGTGGCGCTGCTGGTGGAGCGCGATCCCTCTTTTTTCGTCACCTTTCTGTGCGTCATCTCGGGCGAGAACCTGCGCGGGCTGCCGGCGCTGATCGATTTCGTGGACCGCGACGAGCGCGTGGCCCACGTGAACTTCCAGTGCATCGCCGACCCCTTCGCCCGCGAGCCGGGGCCGACCGTGTGGCGCGAGATGCGCCGCTACGATGGTCTCTGGCCCCGGCCGGACGAGGCGGTGGAGGCGCTCGACGCGATCATCGCGCGGCGGCGGGCCGGCTCGAAGGTGCACAACGATCCGGCGCAACTGCGGGCCTACCAGCGCTACTTCCGCGCGCCCGACAACTTCCGGCGGCAGGCGCGGTGCGGCGTCGGCGACCACGCCGCGCATGTGGACCCGTACGGCGACGTCTACCTCTGCCTGGATCGCCCGCCGGTGGGGAACATCGTGAAGAGCCGTTTCGCCGACCTCTGGTACGAGGGCGCCGAGGTTCGGGCCCGCCGGCACGAGATGAACCACTGCACGACTCCCTGTCACCTGACGCTCAACTGCCTGTTTGAGGAGTAGACGGCCCGCATCGAGGGGCGAGAGGCGCGGGGCGCGCGTCACCCAACACCAAACACCCAACACCGCGGTACTCCGCCCACACCCAACACCTCGCATGCGCGTGAAGCCCGCCCAGATCCGGCTGGAGGCCTCGTCGCAGTGCCAGTTGCGCTGCCCCTCCTGCCCCACCACGCGCGGCGACGTGCATGGCGGCAGCGTCGGCGCCGGCACGCTGCGCTTCGCCGACTTCAAACGGCTGGTGGACGAGAACCCCTGGGTCCGGCGGATTGAACTGTCGAACTGGGGCGAGATATTCCTGAACCCCGACCTGCTGGAGATCATCCGCCACGGCCACGAGAAGGGGGTGGCGCTGGCCGCCTCGAACGGAGCCAACCTCAACCATGTGAAGGACGAGGTGCTGGAGGGGCTGGTGAAGCACCGCTTCCAGGCGATCACCTGCTCGATCGACGGGGCCAGCCAGGAAACGTACGCGCGGTACCGCGTGCGCGGCGACTTCGAGCGCGTGTTGGCCAACGTGCGCCGGATCAACGAGTTCAAGCGCCTCTTCGGGTCCGATCTTCCCGCGCTGGTCTGGCAGTTCATCGTTTTCGGCCACAACGAACATGAGTTGCCCAAGGCCCGCGCCCTGGCCCGCGAACTGGGCATGGAGTTCCGGCCGAAACTCACCTGGGACGACTCTTTCTCGCCGGTGCGCGACGCCGAGTTCGTCCGGCGCGAGACCGGCCTCGCCGCGGTCAGCCGCGAGGAGTTCCGGGAGCGCGAGGGGCGCGAGTACATGCCCATCTGCTCCCAATTGTGGGACCTGCCGCAGATCAACTATGACGGCAAGGTGCTGGGCTGCTGCGCCAACTTCTGGGGCGACTTCGGCAACGCCTTCCAGGAGGGTTTGCTGAACAGCCTGAACAACGATCGCATGCGCCACGCCCGCCTGATGCTGCGGGGCAAGGCGCAAGAACGGCCCGACGTGCCCTGTACCACCTGCTCCTACTACCTGCGCATGAAGGCCAGCGGGCGGTGGCTGTCGCGCCCCCGTCGCGGCACGCAACTGGCGCGGCGCGTGGTCCGCGGCGTGATCCGGCGGCTCCGGGCGGCGGCGGCTTTCAAGAGGTAGCGGCGCGGGTCAATCCCAGTAGCCGAGTCGGCGCAGGTCGTCGATGAGTTTCTTGTCGTCCAGCCGCTCGCTGGTTTCCGGGGGAAGGAGGAGTTTGTGGTGAAGCGCGAAACCCCGGAGCGCGTCGAGGGCCGCGAGAGAGCGGTCCGCCGCGCCGTCGCCCGGTGACGCGGCCCGCGCGGAGCCATCGGCCCCGGCCAGCGGCAGGATCTCGGCCGCGCCGAGCCGGGGCATGACAAGGCAGGTGTCGCCGGAGTAGTAAGCGACCACTTCGCGCGAGCCGATCACCAGCGCCCCGCCGTCGCCGGAGTCCGCCGACGCGGTCACCGCCGGCGCGCCGACTCCCCCGGCGCGGGAAGCGGCCCGCCTCACCAGGTCCGCCGCCGAGTGGCCGTCGCACAGGGCGGGGGCGGGGATGCCCAGCAGGTCGAGCAGCGTGGGCGCGAGGTTTACCGCCGCGAACCACGTCGCGACGCGCCCCTCGCCCCCCGCCTCTCGCCCCTCGCC
>JACQVU010000128.1 GCA_016209585.1 Planctomycetota bacterium | reverse complement strand
GCGGTGTTGGGTGTTGGGTGCTGGGTGTTGGGCCCAGCACCCAACACCCAGCACCCAAAGGCGGGGGTCAGGGGTCGGGGGGGCCCGTTTCCCCGTCTCCCTGTCTCCTTGTCTCCTTGTCTCCCCGCCCCTCGCTCCCGATCCTTGGGCCGGGCCTCATGGGGAGAGGGGATGGAGGCCCCCCAGCATCCGGGCGGCCAGATCGGCGCCGGCCTCTACCGCCGCGTGGAGGCCGGCGGCGTCTTTCCCCCCGGCCTGGGCGAATTCCTTGCGTCCGCCGCCGCCGCCGCCGATCTTCGGGGCGATCTCCTTGATGACCGCGCCGGCGTCGAAGCCGCGCTCGACCAGGTCGCGGGTGGCGGCCACCACCAGGTTCGGTTTGCCGTCCTCGTCCGATCCGAGGACGACGACCACCGACCTGACCTTGCCCTTCACCAGGTCGGACATCTCCCGCAGGTTCTTCGCGCCCGCCCCGGGCGCCACGCCGGCCACGACGGCGGCGTCGCCGACCCGCCGGGCGGCGCGGATGAGATCCTCCACCCCGCCGCGGGCCTGTTTGTTCTTCACTTCGTCCAATTCCTTGCGCAGGGCCTTCACCTCCCCTTGCAGCGCCTCCACCCGGCGGGGCAGTTCCTCGGCCCGCGCCTTGAGCGCCGTGGAGAGCGCCGCCAGCACGGCGCGATCCCGCCCGGCGGCTTCGATGGCCGCCGCGCCGGTGACGGCCTCCACCCGCAACACCGACGCCGCGATGGGCGCCAGGCTGGTGACGCGGAAACCGCCGATCTCGCCCGTGCCGGCCACGTGCGTGCCCCCGCACAACTCGCGGCTGGCGCCGTCGCCGATGTTCACCAGCCGCACCTGGTCGCCGTATTTCTCGCCGAAGAGCGCGATGGCCCCCAGTTCCCTGGCGCGCGCCAGCGGCATCTCCTCGGTGCGCACGGGCAGGTTGGCCAGCACCAGGGCGTTCACGTCGCGCTCCAGGTCGGCGAGGTCGGGGAACTCGCGCCGGGTGAACGAAACGTCGAAGCGCAACCGGTCGGGCGCCACCAGCGATCCGGCCTGCGCGGCCCCCGGCATGCGCCGCCGCAGCGCCTGGTGCAGCAGGTGGGTGGCGGTGTGGTTCTTCTTCACCGCCTCGCGCCAGGCGGCGTCGATTTGCGCCTCCACCGGTTCATCGACGCTCAGCGCGCCGTGGCGCACGCGCCCCAGGTGCAGGTGGTAGCCCTCGACCCGTTTCGTGTCGTGCACCACGAACTCCGCGCCGCGGCTGGCGATCCGCCCCCGGTCGCCCACCTGCCCCCCGGACTCGCCGTAGAAGGGGGTGCGGTCCAGGATGAGGGCCACGTCGCCGTGGGCGCTGGTGGCCTGCTCCACCCGGCGATCCCCCGCGATGATGCCCGCGATCTTGGCCGGCGCCTTCTGCTCCGTGTGCCCCAGAAAGCGCGTCGGCGGACGCCCGGCGCGGATTTCCTCGAACGGCCCCACCTCGAACACCGTGTCGGCCGTCGCCCCGCCGCTCACCTCGCGGTGCCGGGCCATGGCGGCCTCGAAACCGGCCGCGTCCACCACGATGCCCGCCCCCGCCATCTCCTCCTTCACGATCTCCAGCGGCATGCCCTGCTCCGCGAAGAGCGCGAAGGCCGCCTCCCCGTCCAACGTCGTCCGGTGGCGCGCCGTCAGCTCGGCTGCTAAAAGGCTGATCCGGGCCAGCCCCTTGTCGAGCGTGCGCCGGAACTGGACCTCCTCGTTCTCGATGGCGCTTTGCACCGTGGCCAACTGGCCGGGGAGTTCCGGGTAGGTCGGCCCCAGGATGGTCGAGACCACCGGCGCCAACTTGTGCAGGAACGGCTCCGAAATGCCCAGGTCCACGCCGTCGCGCACCGCCCGGCGAATGATCTTGCGCACCACGTACCGCCGGCCGACGTTCCCCGGCGTGGCGCCGTCCGCCACGCAGAACGCGGCCGCCCGCGCGTGGTCGGCGATGCGCCGCATCTTCACCCCGGAGGCCGAGTCGAACACGTAGGCCCGCCCCGCGATCTGCGAGAGCCGCGTGATGATCGGCATGAACAACTCCGTGTCGAAGTTGCTCTTCACCCCTTGCAGCACCGCCACCAGCCGCTCGAACCCCATCCCGGTGTCGATGTTCTTCTGCCGCAACGGATTCAGCGCGCCCTCCCCCGGAACCGGCCCGGAGCGGTCGAACTGCGTGAACACCGGGTTCCAGATCTCCAACTGCCGGTCAGCCTCGTTCACCCCTTCGCCAAGGTCGTAGTAGATCTCGGAGCAGGGGCCGCACGGCCCGTTGGGCCCCTGGGCGGGCGCGTCGGCCGGCCAGAAGTTGTCGTGATCGCCGCGCCGCTCGATCCGCGAGGCCGGCAACCCGATGCGCCCCCGCCACAACTCGGCCGCCTCGTCGTCCGTGGTGTGCACCGTGACCGACAACTTCCCCTCGGGAATCCCAAGCACGCCGGTGAGGAACTCCCACGCCCACTCGATGGCCTCCTTCTTGAAATAGTCGCCGAACGAGAAATTCCCCAGCATCTCGAAGAAGGTGTGATGGCGCGGCGTGGCGCCCACCACCTCCAGGTCTCCGGTTCGCAGGCATTTCTGGCAGGTGGTGGCCCGCTTGAACGGCAGGTTGCCCACGCCCAGGAACATGTCCTTGAACTGGTTCATCCCCGCTCCCGTGAAAAGCAGCGTGGGATCGTTCTCCGGGATGAGCGAATCCGAGGGGCGGACGGTATGCCCCCGCTCCGCGAAAAAGGCCAGGTAGGCGGCGCGCAACTCCGTCGCCGAAAGCCGTTTCATTCCCCGCTCCCTTCCCGCGCGGCTGGCCCGCGCGAACCCGGCATTTTCTTTCCCCCGCGCCGGATTGCAACGCCCGTTTCGGGAATGTGAGCCCGCGCCGGACCGCGCACAATTCGTTTGCGCCGTGATCGGCTCTCGGCTACGGTGTCAGAGGATAGGGAAATCCCGGACCCGGACAAGGAGCAACTCGTGGAGGAGATGGAGAGGAAACTGGGCAGCGTCCGCTTCTTCGCCGGCGTGGCGGTCGCGTTCTGCGTGGTGAGCGCCGCGGCCGTCGCGTTCCGGATGAAGGAGAAGAACGAGTGGGACGACTGGCCTCTTTTGAGCGCGCTGTTCCTGCAGGTTCTGGTCGTGCTGGTGGCGCTGGTGACGCTGCGGAACATCGGCGCGAAGGGCGCGGCCGGTCCGAACGGCGCGAACGCGAACGCGAACGCGAGCGCGAGCGCTTCGGATCGCTCGGCCCCGCGCGGCGCGAGGGGGGCAGCCGCGAGCGGGGATGACACCGCCGCCGCGTCGCGGACTACAAGCGGGGCCGAGGAACGCGACGCGCGCCAGCCGCGCCCGGAGTCGGAGCGGCGGCCGGTTCCGGCGGACCTCGCGGATCGTCGGCTGACCTGCGTCGAATGCGGGAAGGAGTTCGTCTGGTCCGTGGCCGAGCAGACCCTTTTCCATGAGAAGAACTACCACACCGAACCGAAGCGCTGCCCGGAGTGTCGCGCCTCTCACCGGCGCCCCCGCCACCGGAGCGGTCGAGGCCCGCGCGAGAACCGCGAGGGCGGGCGGCGCTCGGATCGCCGCGGGGGAGAGGGAGGCCGGTTCTGGAGCCAGGGAGGCGATCATCACGGCGAGCCGGCGGGATCCGGCGCTGGTGGAGGCGACACGCCCAACCCCTACGTCGACGCGCTCGCGGACCCTGGCGGCGGCGATCCAGCCGGCGATCCCGGCGCGCGGGAAGGCGGCCGCGCCCCACGGGCGGAGTACGACGTGATCTGTTCGCGCTGCGGGGTGCCAGCCAAGGTGGCCTTCAAGCCCAGCGCGGGCAAGCCGGTGTTCTGCAACGTGTGCTACCGCGAGCAGAAGCGCGCGGGCGCGGTTTAACGGCCCGGCGCGTTCGCGGTTCGTGGTTCGTGGCTGGCGGTCAACCGGGCGCCGAGAACCGAGAACCGACATGGGACGGGGCGGCAGGTTCATCGCGTTCGTGGTCGTGGCGCTGGCGGTCGCCGGCATCGCGGTGATCGCCTTGGCCCTGCTCGCCGAGGCTGACCGCGCCGCGGCGCGCGCCCACGCCCGCGCGGCGATCCGCCTTGGCGCTCCCGTCGGCGCCGGCCGGAACGCGGACGACGCCCTCTCTCCGGACTCGGATGGCGAAACTCGCGCCACCACGGCTGACGCCCCGGCGCCGGAACAAGCGCCGACCACGGTGGGGGCCAACCCGGGGGCACGCCAGGCCGGGGCGGCGGGCCAGCCGGTGGCCGGGGTGGACGCGGCGGGCGTTCCGGCGC
>JACQVU010000116.1 GCA_016209585.1 Planctomycetota bacterium | reverse complement strand
CGTTCAACGCCGGTGGAACGTTCACGGTCACCACCGCCGGCTACGTGGAAGTCCTGGTGGTCGCCGGCGGGGGAAGCGGCGGGAACCACAACACAACCAACGGCAACGGGGGCGGCGGCGGCGGCGGCGTGATCTACCAGAAGTCCTACCAGGTCACCCCACAAGCCTATTCCGTGACGGTCGGAGCCGGCGGCGCCGCGATCGGCTTTCAGGTCGTCAGCCATGGCAACAACGGAGGAAATTCCGTCTTCGGCACGCTGACCGCGCTTGGCGGAGGAGGCGGGGGCAGCAGCGGCGGTGGAACTGCTGCGTACATCGCGCAAAACGGCGGCTGTGGCGGCGGCGGCGCTTACGGGTGGTATTCTTGTGGAGTTTCCACCCAACGGGACGGCTTCGGGAATTCCGGTGGACAGGCCTACCGTGCATACAGCGGCGGTGGAGGTGGCGGCGCTGGCTCCGCAGCGCCCGCGGGCGTCGTGAATGGTGAGACGGCGCCAGGCGGGAATGGGGGACGTGGGTTGGGCTGTTCGATCACGGGCACGTTGTTTTTTTATGCCGGCGGGGGCGGGGGCGGCGGCAACTCCAGCGAGCGTGCCGGAGATGGTTGGGACGGCGGAGGCCGGGGTTTTGGAACTACCTCCTTTTACGATTACAACACGTACCCTGTGGGAACCAACTCAGCGACAGGCGGGAGCTCTACTCCGCATGCGCTTCCCAATACCGGCGGCGGCGGGGGCGCCGGCTCCTACTGGTCGAACAACTCCACTGGGTGGGCTGGTAGTCAGGGCTCCGGCGCGGGCGGCTCGGGTGTGGTCATCATTCGCTACCGGGTCCAGTAGGGCGAAGGGCAGACCGTGGAAGTCGAAACGATTCGCAAGATGTTTCGCAAGAAACCGTTCACCGGCGTGGAGCTCTCTCTCTCCAGTGGGGAGCGAATCGTGTGCCCTTCGCCGGAGGTGTTCGTTTCAGAGGACTTCTTTGCGTCGCTGGACGAGGGGGGTGAAGCCGTGCTGGTGGACCCCTCCGCCATCGTGAAGATGCGGCGTCTGCCCCAGCGGGGCAGTTCCGCCCGGACGGGGCCGGGCCGGGCGGACCCGTCCGGTCGGGAGGACTGAGACAAGCGCCCGGCGCGTGAGTAACGGGAAGAAGGCGGTCTCATGAACACCGTCGCCTCCCGTGCGCCGCGATCGCGCCGCGCCTGGGCGGGAACTACTTTGCTTCCTGCTCCGCCTGGGCCAGCAGCGTCTGGGCTTGGGCGCGCCAACGGGGGGTCTCCATTGGATAGCGATCCGCCGCCGCGGCGACCGTATCGACGGCGCGCCGGGCGCTGGCCAGCGCGGCCGCGGACCTCTGGCGACGGGAGTTGGGAACGGGGTCGTCGCGGGCCGCGCGCAGGAGGGTCTCGGCCAGGGCCAGGTGGTTCTCGGGGTAGTCGGGGGCGAGTTTCGCGGCCTCGCCGAGGTAGTAGATCGCCTTGTCGACGTCGCCGCCGAAACTCTCACCGGGCGGAACCTCCCGATACAGAATGCCCAGGAAGCGCCAAGCGCCGGCCGAGTCGTAGGCGGGGTCGATGGCCGCCACGCGCTCGACCGCGGCCTTCATCTCGCCGGCCAGGGGGAGGCCCTTGGTCTTGTCAGCCTGCGCGGCGTAGCCCAGGCTCAGGGCGTAAAAGTAGTGGCCGGGGGCCGAGTTGGGATCCGCGCGTCGCAGGCGATCCGCGTAGGCGCGGCCGAGTTCGGCGTAGCGGCCGGCGGTTTGGGGGTTGGGCGCCTCGGCCGCCAGTTGGACGGCCGCGCGGGCCGCGCCCAGCAGCGCCCGCCGCTCCGCGCCGGCGGCGGCCAGCGCGGCCTCGTACTCCTCCAGCGCCTCGCGCACCTCTTCGGTGGATCGGCGCGCCTCCAGCAGGGCATCGGCGCGGTCCAGGTCGCCGCGCCGCCCGGTCCCATCGCAGCCCGATGCCAGGGCGAGGCAGAGAAGCAGGCGCCCTCTGACAGCCCCCGCTCCCGCCGCCCCCGCCACGCGGCGCGACACGAAGTCCCAGCCACGACGGCGGCCGCCCTGGCGCGGTCCAGACGAGGTCATTTCGATCCGGCGGCGGCGGCGCGTTTCACGGCGGCGTCGAAGAGAGCGCACGCGCGGTTCAGGCCGGCGCGGTCAACTTCGTGAAACCGCGTCATGCGAAGATCCCCGATGACCTTCCGCCCCGCTTCGTCTTGATGCATGGCGATCAGCACGCGCGCCAGCGTGGCGCGCGCGTTCGCGCTCATGCGCCCGGCGAAGGAGACGACCAGCGGGCCGGGAAGCGGTTCCCCCGAACCCTCGAACGGCACGGGGGCCAGGCCGGCCAGTTCCCCGTCGCGCTCCAGCACCGCCCGCTCCTTGCGGGTGAAGAGCGCGGCGTCGTACTCCGGTTGCGTGTGCTCGCGCACGTACCGCGCCGCCCCCAGGTAGGAGGGCAGCGGCAGGGGGGTGAAATCCCTCCCCGGCGCGAGCGCGCCGCGGAACACCACCGCCCCCACGTAATCCGGCTCGAACAGCGGCGTCCCCGCGATGCCGCGGCCCGCCAGATCAGCCAGGCCGCGCCGGTGGTCGGCCGCGCGGGCGTACAGGAAGAAGGCCTCGCCGGGGCCGTCCGGCCGCTCGATGGAGAGCAGCGGCTCGCAGGCCATGTCGATCTCGGCGCGGGACTTGATGTAGAACGCCGGCGTCACGATGCCGAAGCCCGCCAGGTCCTCGTGCTCGCGCAGATACTCCCGTCCCGGCTGAAAGCGGTTGAAATAGCGGCCGGTGATCGCCTCCCAGCCGGCGCGGGACGCAATGTACGCGCCGAAGCGGTCCATGTGGTCCTGCGCCAGGTCGGTCGTGCCCCCTTCGCCGGGAACGATGACCACGAACCCGCGCGGCTGATCGGACGTCACGCTGTTCGAGGGGCGCGGGGCGAGGGG
>JACQVU010000132.1 GCA_016209585.1 Planctomycetota bacterium | reverse complement strand
GCCTTCCAGTCCGCCGTCTCGCGGACGAGCATCTCCTTGTCACGCAACAGCGGCTTGACCTTCGCCCGCACCACCATGGCCTTCTGGCCCATCACTTCGCCCACGAACGACTCACTGGCCGTGTAGGCGGTGGCCAGCGCCGTCTCCCGCTTGACCAGGTCGTCGCGCAGCAACGGCAGCGTCCCTTCGCTGATCACCACCTCCGGCGTGGCGTCGGGCAGCACGGAAAGAACCACTTCCAGGCCGAGTTTCGGGAGCAGCAGCGCGAAGTCGGCGGCGGGGCGAGGCGCGTCGTCGAGGAACGTGAAATCCCGCGACTTCACGAAGGCGTACCCCAGCACCGGGTTCAGGCGCAACTCCTCGCGACGCGCGGCCGGCGCGCCCGGGGTCTCAACGGCGGGCTTGGCCTCCACGTCCACGATCCGGTCCACCTGCGCCTCCGGCGCCACCAGGGTCGCCGAGCGCATCCGCACGCGCGTCACCCCGTCCGCCGTGGTGATCGCGCCGGTCACGCGCGCCCCGCCCTTCAACACCAGCGTCCGCTCCGGCGGGCGCTGCTCGGCCGCGGCTGGCGGCGGCTCCTCGGCTCGCGCCGCGGCGCCCGCGAGAAGCACGCCGGCAGTCAGCCCGACCAGGGCCGCGCGCTGGAGCACCGGACGATGGCCGGCACGACCGCGAAGACGAAAGCCATGGTGACGGCGGCGGCGCTCCATAAGTCCCTCCATTCCCTTTCCGCCCGGGGGGTCGGCGGACGCTCGCACGGACGCGCGACGAGCGGTCTCGATTCGCCTTCTCCCAAGCCCAGTCTCCCGGTGAACCGAGACGCCACCATCATGACAAATCGAAGCCCGCGACTCAACAGAAGTTGGGGAGCGCGACCGGTTCCCGAAGTCGCGGCGGTCGCGCCCGGAGGCCGAGGCGGCTTGACTCGCCACGGGGGACTCCTACAATGCAAATGGAGATGGAGGAGGATCGCGCCGGCATGGCGCTACTTCCGTGATGGCGATATCCATCATCGCGAAAACCGACGTCGGCCAGCGGCGCGAGAAGAACGAGGACAACTTCCTCGTGCGCCAAGACCGGGGTTTGTGCGTGGTGACCGACGGCATGGGCGGCCACCTGGCGGGGGAGATCGCCTCGTCCATCGCGGTGCGCACCATCGAAGACCTGTGCGAGCAATGGCCGGGGGAGTCGCCCGCCGCGCTGGAAGCCCGACAGCGCGCCGACACCGAGTTCCTGCTGAACGCCATCTCGCGCGCCAACTTCCAGATTTACACCAAGGGGGCGTCGCACGAGGAACTCCGCGAGATGGGCACGACCATCGTCGCGGGGGTCTTCCGCGATCGGTACGCCGTCATCGCCTCCGTGGGCGACTCCCGCGTCTACCGCTGGCGCCGCGGCCGGCTGACCCAGTTGACCGACGACCACTCCTGGGTGGGCGAGTTATTGCAGAAGAAACTCCTCTCGCGCGAGGAGGCGATGTACCACCCGCTCAAGAACATCATCACCCGCGCGCTCGGCATGGCGGAGGAGGTGGCCATCGACTACCGCGTGATCGATCTGGAGAGCGCCGACATCTTTCTCTTCTGCACCGACGGTCTGACCGACCTGGTGACCGACGACGAGTTGACCGACATCCTGGCCTCCGACCTGCCGCTCACGGAGAAGGCCGACGAACTGGTGAACACCGCCAACGACGCCGGGGGGTTCGACAACATCACGGTCGGTCTCGTGGGCGTCACGCGCTGAGCGCGGGACGAGGGGCGGGCGGAGTACCGCGGTGTTGGGTGTTGGGTGCTGGGTGTTTGGCCCAGCACCCCACACCCCGCACCCAACACCCAAAAGCGGGGGGGGGGGGGCGAGGGGGGGCAAGGCGGGAAAGGCGGAAAGGCGGGAAAGGTGCGCGGGAGACGGCGGTTCGTGATCCTCTTCCATGATCATGCCGATCCGGCGATCGGGTCGCATTACGATCTGTTGCTGGCCCGGGGTCGCGTGCTGAAAGCCTGGCGCCTGCCCCGCGCGCTGACCGGCCGGGAGCGCGCGCCCCTGGTCGCCGCGCCGCTTCCCGACCACCGTCGGCGCTATCTCACGCACCAGGGGCCAATCGGGGGTGCCCGCGGCTCCGTGCGCCGCGTGGTGGGCGGCGAGTACCTGACGCACCACTGGGCCGCCGGGCGGATCGAGGTCACGCTCCTGGCGCCCGATCTGCGCGCCCGGTACCGCCTGCGTCGCGGGGCGGGGCGAACGTGGAGCGTGGAGCGCCTTCCCGCGGGCGGAATCAGCCGACAATCATGAAGCGCATGGTGGCTTCGCAGGCCACGTCCGACGCCACCGAGGCCGTGCCCCGGCACTGCGCGGTGCGGGTCTTGAGTTTCTGCGTCACCACCTCCAGCCGCAACTGGTCGCCGGGCACGACGGTGCGCCGGAAGCGGCACTGGTCGAGGGAGAGCAGGTAGGCCAGCGACTTCTCGGCCTTCAACTTCGGCATGAGCAGAACACCGCAGAGTTGCGCCAGGGCCTCCACCTGGAGGACGCCGGGCATGATGGGCTTGGTGGGGAAGTGGCCCTGGAAGAAGGCGTCGCCGATGGTCACGTTCTTCAGGCCGACCGCGCGGTGCAGACCCACGCGTTCGATGACCCGGTCCACCAGGAGGAAGGGGTAGCGGTGGGGCAGGATGCGCATGATGTCTTCAATGTCGAGCCGCGACTCATGCTCCACCGCGCCCGCGATCTCCCGTTCACGCAAGAGGCGGCTGATGCGCCGGACCAGGGCGCCGTTGGTGTCGTGCCCGGAACGGATGGCGATGACATGGGCGCGGAGGTCGACGCCGAGGAGGGCCAGGTCGCCGATCAGGTCGAGCACCTTGTGCCGCACCGGCTCGTCGGGAAAGCGGAAGGCGTTGTCGAGGGGCGCGCCGGACGGCCCGATCACCAGCGTGTTGGCGGTGTTGGCGCCGCGGCCGAGGCCGGCGGCGCGCAGGGCGTCGGCCTCCCGCGAAAGGCAGAAGGTGCGGGCCGGGGCGATCTGTTCGGCATAGATCTCGGGCGTCAGGCGCGCCGTGAAGAACTGCGAGCCGAGTTCCGGCGTGCCGTAGTCCAGCGTGTAGGAGACCGTCAACCCCTCGCCATCCTGGGGCAGGGCGGCGAGGTGGACGCCGGACTCGGTGAGCGCCACGGCCTCGGGCAGCACGAAGTGGCGGGCGGGGACGCCTTGGTCTTCCTCCCCCGCCTCGCGGATGGCGCGGACCCACTCCTGGGCCGAGCCGTCCAGACCGGGCAACTCGGCGCGGTCGATCTCCACGCGGGCGTTGGTGACACCGAGGCCGTAGAACGCCGAGAGCAGGTGTTCCACCGTGTGCACCTCGGCTTCCTCGCGTCGCAGCATGGTGCGCCGCTGGTGGCGGCTGCCGGCCACGGCGTAGGCCTCGGTGGCGGGGATCTCGGGCGAGCCGGGGAGGTCGGTGCGGGCGAAGAGAATGCCGGCGCCGGGCGGCGCGGGCAGCAGCGTCACGCGGGCCTCCTCGCCCAGGTGAAGGCCGGGGCCGGCGCGGGTGACCGGTCGCTGGAGCGTGCGCTGGTTGGCCGGCATGGGTGAGGCGTCCTGGTCCCGCCAGGCGCGGGGCGAGGGGCGAGAGACGAGGGACGGAAGAAAGGAACGTGGGAGCGTGAGAACGTGGGAACGTGGGCAGGCGGGATGTGCCGTCTCTCGTTCCTCCGATCCTGCCGCTCCCACGTTCCTTGTCCCGTCTCCCGCGCCCCCTCTACGAGAGGCTCTTACTCTTCGCCGCGAGTCGCGTACTCCCGGTTGAGTCGGGCGATCACCGCCTCGCTGATGTCGTCGGCGGGGTTGTAGGAGAGCACGCCGCGCAGGCCCAGGCGCGCCGCCAAGGCGTCAGGGTGTTCCTCGCTCAAGCCCTGGAAGAGCGTGTCCATGGTGTCGACCTTCAGGATCAGGTCGTACCCGCGAGCCTTCGCTTCAGCCTCCACCGCGCCGACCACGTCGCCGTACAGCGTCCGGTAGACCCGTTTGCGCTCGTCGAACAATTCAGCCTTCGCCGCCCGGTCACGGTCCGCGGCCTGCAACTTCAACCGCGCGGCCTCCTCACGTTTTTCCCGGTTGCTGGGGTGGTCGTCGTTCCACCGCAGGGCCTCGCGCTCCATCTGCTTGCCGGAGTCAAGCAGATGGTTGATGTCCTCCTGCACCTGCCGGTCGCGGCGGCGGTAGCGGCGCTCGAGCAGGCTCTTGCGGTCGTAGCGCGTGAAGACGTTCTGAATGTCGACGAACCCCACGCGCGCCCCGTGGCGGTCCGTCGCCGCCGGCGCGCCGGGGCGGCCGCCGGAGTCCTCGGCGAACGCGGGCGCCTCCCACAACCGCGTCGCCAGCGCGCCGCCCAGCGCCCCGGCGAACGCCAGCGCGGCGGCGGTCAGTGCGCGGCCCAGCCCGGACATCCTGTCTTCTCTCCTCAGAGACTGGCCCTGGCTCGCCGTGGAAGCGCCCGCCAAGACGGGCGGCGGCTCGCTCCCCGGTGGCGCGGTCGTCACGCCGCGTCAATCGACCAGGCCCAGCGCCTTCTTCGCGCCGACCACGATCTCCACCCGGCGGTTGGCGGCGCGTCCAGCCTCCGTCTCGTTGCTCTTGGCCGGGTGGTGCTCGCCGAAACCGGCGAAGAAGAGGCGATCCGGCTTCACGCCCTTGGAGACCAGGTAGGCGTGCACGGCCTCGGCGCGCGCGCCGGAGAGTTCCACGTTGCCCCCCGGCCACTTCTGGGCCGTGGCGCGGACGGGAACGTTGTCGGTGTGGCCGTCGACCCGGATGTACTGCGACGCGCTCATGTTCGTTTTCAGTTTGTCCGCGATGCGGTCCAGTTTCTCTTTCCCGTCGGCCCGCAGCGTGGCCTCGCCGGTGGCGAAGAGGATCTGGTCGTGCAGCGTCAGGCGCACCAGGTCCATGCCCTCCTCCAGGCGGCCGCCCTCGTCCTTCAGGGCGTCGGCCACCTTGCGGGAGTCGGCCGAGGTGTCCTTGGCCGCCAAGCGATCCTTGAGCGTCGCGTTCTCGCCGGCCAGCCCCTGGACCTGCCCGCGCAACTGGCGGTTGTGGTCCATCGCCTGGTTGTAGGTTCCCTGCAGGCGGCGGTGGTGCCACGCCTCCACGCACCCGGCGCTCAACAGGAGCATGAGCGCCGCCCCGGCCGCGACGGTGAACGTCCTGATCATCGTTGTCTTCCCCCGACAGCCCCGGCGCGGTGAAGGAAAGAACCTCCCCCGGATTTCTCCGCGCCCGGATAATGGGCCGGAGTGTAGCAAGCCCGCGCCCGGCGGACAATCGGAAACGGTTTCCACGTTTCTACTTGCCCGCGAGGCCCAGGGCGGCGAGAAGGTCGCGGTACTCCGGGTAGTCGCCCATCTGGCGCAGCAGGCGGTCGCTGGCCAGCCGTTCGAGCGGGCGGTAGCCCTTCTTTCCGGCCTTCTTCAGGAGGGCGACGGCGCGGGGGAAGTCGCCCCGGAGAACGGCGACGCACGCCAGGTAGAAGAAGGGGTCGGGGAGTTCCTTGTCGACCCGCACGGCCTCTTTCAGGAAGCGCTCGGACTGCTCCAGCATGCGCAACTTCAGGTAGAGCGAGCCGAGGTTGACGAGCACCAGGGTGTCGCGGGGGTGTTCGGCCAGCATCTCGCGGAAGTCGGCGATGGCGGCGTTGAAGTCTCCCGCTAGTTTGTAACATGTGGCGCGCAACTTGCGCACCTCCAGCCGGCGCGGGTCCAGGCGCAGGGCGGCGGAGAAGTCCACCAGGGCCTTCTGGTAGTCCTGGCGCTCGAAGTGGCACTCGCCGCGCAGCACCAGGGCCTTGAACGAGGTGGGCAGGAGTTCGACGGCGCGCGTGAAGTCTTCGATGGCCTTGTTGAACCGCCCCAGCCGGAAGTAGAGGCTGCCGCGATTGACGTGGTAGGCCGCGTGATGGGGCGAGAGTTCGATGGCGCGGTCGAAGTTCTCCAGCGCCCGGTCGTACTCGCCCTTTTGCATGTACACGATGCCCTTGTTGTTGTTGGCGCCGGCGTGTTCCGGGTCGATGGAGAGCACCCGGTCGAACTCCTCGATGGCCTCGGTGTACCGCCGGCCGGAAACGTGGGTCTGCCCGCTCCTGTCCAGCGCCTCGATCACCTCGGCCTGGAGCGTGGCCAGCAGCCCGCGAGCCTCCTCCTCGAAGCGCGTGCCCTGGTGTTTGCGGATCACGGGGTCGAACAGCGCCAGCGCGGCCTCCGGTTCCCCGCGGGCCACGCGCGAGCGCGCCTCCCGCCGCAGCGCCGCCAGTTCGGCGGCGGCGGCCTTGTGGTCCTTGCGGGAGAGGGCCGCGAGCGTCCGTTCCGACCTGGGAACGTCGCAGCGGGCGCGGATTTCCTCCCGCGCGGCCGCGGCCTGGTCGAGCGTGGCGCGCGCAATGACCGCGCGGGCCAGCAGCGCCTCGCCCAGCGAGGGCGGGGTTTGACCACGCTCGCGCACGAAGGCCTGTTCTTCGACGCCGGCCGCGATCTGCCGGCCGGTGAGGCCGAAGCCGTGGACCAGCACGCGCGCCAGGCGCCACTCGCGGTCGCGGCGGTTCTCGCGGCGGACGACGGTCTGCAGGGCGTCGAGGTCGACCACCACCTGGTCCATGGTCTGAGGGCGCGCGGCCGGGTCCTTCGCCAGCATGGCGAGAATGAGGTCAGCCATCGCCTCGGGCACGTCGGCCCGATGCCTCCGCGGCGAGACGGGCGTCTCGGACTGGTGTTTGATCATCACCATGATCGCCGAGTCGCCCTCGAACGGCAGGCGCCCGGCCGCGACGTGGTACAAGGTGACGCCCAGGGAGTAGACGTCGCTGCGGGCGTCCGCCGCCCGGCCCAGACACTGCTCCGGCGACATGTAGGCCGGCGAGCCGACGATGGCGCCGGCCAGCGTGAGGCCGATCTCGCCGCCGCTCTCAATGGCCAGGCCGAAGTCGGCCACCTTCACCTGCCCCGCGCTGGTGAACATCACGTTGTCGGGCTTCACGTCGCGGTGCACCACGCCCGCGGCATGCGCCGCGGCCAGGCCGCGCGCCGCGTCGGCCGCCACCCGCGCGGCGAAACAGGGCGGCAGCCCCGGCCGGCGCTTGAGCAGATCCCCCAGCGAGCCGCGGTCCACGTACTGCATCACCAGGTAGTGCAGGGCGCCCTCCTGGCCGATGTCGTAGGTCTGGACGATGTTGGGGTGCTCCAGCCGCGCGGCCAGGCGCGCCTCGCGCAGGAAACGCCGCACGCCCTCCTCCTGCCGCGTGGCGGCCGGGGAAAGCACCTTCACGGCCAGGGCGCGGCCCAGGCGCTCGTCGCGCGCCCGGTAGACGATGCCCATGCCCCCCCGGCCGAGGAAGGCCTCGATCCGGCAGCCGCCCAGCGAACGGCCCACCAGGGCGGCGGGGAACTCGTCCAGGTCGCTCTCCGTCAGCGACCGCGTGATCTCGCCCGGCGGCTCCGGCGGAGCGGCCGCCATGGCCGCGGCTGATTCGGGGGAGATGAAGTCTTTCGCCCGCACCGCCGCGTGGCAGAGCGGGCAGGTGTAGGCTGCGGCGCTGGCGTTGAGACGGACCTCGAAGTCGGCGTAGCAGCGCGGGCAGGTGACCGACATCACGTCGTCGTCCGCGGCCGACTCCATCGCCGGCATGGAGTTGCCGTGCAGCGCGCGGATGGCGTCCTGCATCTGCGTCTCGGTGACGTACCCCTCGGCGACCATGATCGACCCCAGGTCGCGGTGCGTCCCCCCGGCTGACATTTCCTTCTGCCGCGACAGACAGCGCGCCAGCGTGGCGGGGCGGATGAGGCCGCGCTTCAGGAAGAAGTCGCCGAGTTTGCGGTCGTTCGTCGTCGGCATCGCGCCACCGGGCTTCGCGGTTCCGTGACATTGTACCCCCACCGGGCAAGGGCCGGGGAACCGGAGACAAGCGTTGGGAAACTCCCCCCCGCGGTATCGTTCGCCCTTCGTCAACCCACGCTTCCTTGCCCTCGATCACGATGCAGAGACGCAGGATCCCGGAATTCAGAAGCCCGGCGCGTCGGCTTCTCCACCACCGTCATCGACGACCGCGAAGAGTTCGCCTCGCGCGCGCGTTTCCCCGACGCCTCCGACGTGCGCCGCCTCGACTTCAGCGGCTGGACGCGCCACGTGACCATCAGCCCGAACAGTTACATCG
>JACQVU010000112.1 GCA_016209585.1 Planctomycetota bacterium | reverse complement strand
CGCCAGAGGCCCAGAACGGCGCCCCTGGCGCCCGCGCCGCCGACGACCACCCCGCGAGCGGCGACACCGTTCCCACCGCGGCGCCGTCCGCGAGCACGGGCGCGACCACGGGCAAGAGCGACGGCGCCGGCGGCGGGGCGGGGGCATCATCCCGGTTCACCGCGCCGGCCGAGGTGGTGCGGCAGGGGGTGCCGACCTTTTTCGGCTCCGAGGTTCCGCGGGCCGGGGCGGTGTTCTTGATCGACGCCTCGGGCACCATGCTGGCGGCCCCGCCGGCGCGGGGGGCGTCGAACAGCCTGGCGGGCGCGAGCGCGGGGGCCGGGCGCGGTGGAGGCGCCGGAGCGAATGGGGCGGGTGCGGGAGGCGCGGCGCAGCACGAGTCTCGGTTGACGCGGGCACTGGACGAATTCATCGGCGCGGCGCGGCTGCTGCCGGACGGCGCGCGGGTGACGCTGATCACCTTCGGAGGCGAGGCGGGCGAGGCCAGCGTGCGTTTCCCGGTTCCCGGCGCGGCGACCTCGGTGGCCGCGTCTGGGGGAAGCGGCGAGCCGGTGGGGCGAGGGGGCGCGCTGGACGCGGAGACGCGCGGCGCGCTGGAGATGAGCGTGATTCCCTTCATCGCCGCGACCGGTCCGAGCGACCTGCGAGCGGGTCTGGAGGCGGGCGAGGCGGCGCTGGCGGGGTCGGGCGGCGCGGTAGACACGATGTACGTGGTGACGGACGGGCCGCTGACGCTGGGAGATCGCGGTCCGCTCGGCGTGGCCGACTGGTTCAGCTCCCGCGCCGTCGGCGGCAAGCGGCGCTTCGTGGTGGTGGAGTTCCTTCCCGCCGCTGATCAGATGAAGGTGAGGCCGGAGGGGGAGCGTCGCGCGCGGGAGCGCCTCGGTGGCATCGGCGGCGCCGTTCTCTACCGCCCGCTGGCGGCGGATTGAAGGCAACAGACTCCGCCGACAAATCGGGATGCGCTGCCTGCCTCCCGTTTCGCGGTCTCGTGTCTCCCCATCTCCCCATCTCCCCCTCTTCCCGTCCCGCGTCCCGCGCCTCCAGCCCGCGGCGGCGTGGCAGGGGCCGGCCGGTGAGAGGCACGGTGGCGCTCACGTCGCTCGGCTGCTCGAAGAACCTGGTGGACTCGGAGCGAATGCTCGGCCTTCTCGTGCGTGAGGGCTTCACCATCGCGCGTGAGGCGAACCGGGCCGACGTGGTGATCGTCAACACCTGCGGCTTCATCGAGTCGGCCAAGGAAGAGTCGGTGCGCGCCATTCTCGACCTCACGGCGCTCAAACGCGCGGGCCGGGTGCGCAAGGTCATCGTTTCCGGCTGCCTCGCCGAGCGCTACGCCGACGACCTTCGGCGCGACATTCCCGACGCCGACGGCTTTCTCGGCGTGGGCGAACGCGACCGCATCGTGGACCTCGTGCGCGACGTGAACCGCGGCGTCGAGGAAGCGCCCATCCGCCGCGCGCCTTCGCCCGACGACCACGACGACGACACCGGCCGCTTCCGCCTCACCCCGCGCCATTACGCCTACCTGAAGATATCCGAAGGCTGCAACCGCCGCTGCACGTTCTGCATTATTCCCAGGATCCGCGGCGACATGCGCTCGAAGCCCATCGACGTGATCGAGGCTGAGGCCCGTGAACTGGCCGCCTCCGGCGCGCTGGAAATCAACCTCGTGTCGCAGGACACAACCGACTACGGCTTCGACATCTCCCGCCGGCGCGACCTTCCCGCGCTGCTGCGCCGCCTGGACGCGGTCGAGGGCGTGAAGTGGTTCCGCATGCTCTACTGCCACCCGCAGACCTTCACCGACGAGATCGCCGACGTGCTCGCCGGGGCGAAGCGCATCGCGCCGTATGTCGACATTCCGTTTCAGCACGCGAGCGACCGCGTTCTTTCGCGCATGAAGCGCGGCACCACGCGAGCCGACCTGTCGCGCATCGTGCGCCTGTTGCGAAATCGCGTGCCCGGCGTCACCATCCGCTCCACTTTCCTCGTCGGCTTCCCCGGCGAAACCGACGCCGATTTCCACGAATTGCTCAACTTCCTCGACGAGCACCGCCTCGACCGCGTCGGCTGTTTCACCTACTCCCGCGAAGAGAACACCCCCGCCTTCGACTACCAAAGCCAGGTTCCCGCCGACCTGATGCGCGAGCGGTTGCACGAACTCATGTCGCTTCAGCGCGAGATCGCGTTCGAACTGGCTGAAGCGCGCGTGGGCACGCGGGCGGAGGCAATCGTGCAGGGCGCGTCAACCCGGGTTCCCGGTTTCCTCGAAGCCCGCGGCGCAGCCGAGGCGCCGGACGTGGACCCGGTGATCCTCCTTCCCGCCGACTGCGGCGCGCGCGCGGGCGACATGGTGCGCGCGCGGTTCGAGCGAAGGCTCGAGTATGACCTGGTGGGCCGGGTGGAGGGCGTGGACGACGCACGCTGCATGCTCAATAGCGCCCGACGCACTGACACCCGTTCGGTGCTCGCGCCAGCAACTCTGAAATCACACCTCGGATAGCCCCTGCCCGCGACGAGTCGGGGATTCGCCCCTGCGTCAAAAACCCTTGTTATGCTTGCGCAGAATCCTGCGCCCGTTTTCAACAGTGCGTTGCTCCGGCGCCTCCTCGTGTTCCTCTTGCATCAGTTCCCAGCAGCAGTGCAGCGCATAGATATCTTCCGGAGTGAGGTCGGCTGAGTTTTCGGAGAACAACGCGAAAGTGATGGAGCCAACCATTCCCACGCCTACGGCACGTTTCGACCGGTCGTCCTGCGGCACGTGGACATACTTGAAAAGCCACACCGGCCGATAGTCCTCGGTGGGGGGCCAGTAAAGAACCCGCTTATCAAAAAGTTCCAACGAAACCGGAACCTCGCCGAGCTCGCAGGGGTGCTGCAGCCATTGCGACATTTTCGCCATGGCGGCAAAATCCGGATCGTTCGTGACTGCGGGAATTATCGACGCCTTACCGAGTTCCGTCAGGTATCGACAAGCCAAATCGCTCCGATGCGGGTCCGCTGCAGCGCGGATGAGAAACTCGTCTCCCTCGCGACGTCCGAGCATCGACGCAGCCCACGCGGCTTCTATCTGAACATGACTATCAGGATGATGAAGCGCGACCCCGAGAAGGGCGCTTCGATTCGGTTCGTTAAGAAACGGAATGCTCGCCGCCGCGCTGACACCACGGCTACTGTGCTCCCGCCGCGTATCGGCCAGGAATTCCTCCAGTCGGGCCAGGCCGGCGACACAATCGAATGGATGATGTTCGATGAGCCTCCCCCGACTCAATGTGTTAGCCATATCGAGGTAGGCGATGCCGATGAATTCGTCGGGAAGCGGATCGCACAGACTTTCGCATACGTGAACGGCCCATTGAGGTGATCGTTCCAGAACGCTGAACACCACGTGCCACAGGTATCCGTCCTTTTCCATTGGCCGTCGGGCCGCTTTGATGATGCGATCGATCGACTCGTCTGTGTGGTAGATCGCGAATATCTTCAGCGCGAACAGCAAGTCGTCGCCGAGTCGCTCCCGACTGTTTGGCGAATCCAACATCGCGTACCGGATGTCGTACGCCTCAAGCAGAAGCGGAATGCCGCTCTCACGAAGCGCGGTGTGCGCCGCCTCAGTTTCGGCGCTCTGAAAGAGAAAAACGAATTCGTGGAAACAATCGGCTTTCGATAAGGGCGAGCACTCTTGGATCAAGAAATGCAGTCCTGCGCAGATTGCGTCGACTTCCTCGACGGTCCTTACCTCGCTGTTCTGCGTAGACAGACGCCGCAATTCCTCGCGCAGAACGCTCTCACTCTGCAGACCTCGTTGGATGGCGCCTTGAATCGGCGATGTGCCGTTAGGGGTTTCCTGGTCCATCGTGTCACCCCTCCCTCACCCCCGGCGGCGCGACACGTATCTCGCGCCCAAGCAACGGACTGTGAAAGTAACCGTCCGTCGTGCGAGGCGCGGCGACGTACGCGCCGCCTTGCAGCAGCCAGCCGGCGGCGTCTGAGCCGTCGGGGCGGGCGTAGTAGTACTCGCCGACGCCGGAGAGTCGATAGGCCAGGAACTTCGCGCCGTCGGGGGCCATGTCGCGATCCGCTGTGGCGTCGCTCAGCACCTCGACAATCAGATCGGGAACACGGGCGATGGTGTCGGTTCCGGGAACCAGATGCGGCTCAGCCACCGCGTGGATGGCGATGTCGGGGAACAACACGGTCTCCTCGGGGGCCGGCAGGCGATGGCGCGAGTCGGGGTACATGCTCCATCCCAGTGCCTCGATGTGCGGAAGCAGCAGTGCATGCAGTTTCCCCCACACGCGTCCGCTTCGATAGTTTCCTGGTGACATGGGAACCACCCATCCGGCAATCAGTTCAAGGGGCCGTTCATCTTCCTGCAGCCATGTTTCGAAATCGGCGGCGCGAACCGGCCCGACCCGTGCCGGCCGCACGCTGAACGACGCCGCGTGAAACGCGCGCGGCAACTCGGCAACTTCAGGAGGGGGAGCGGTCAGCGCCATCGTAAGAAGAGTATACCACGGGCGGAGGAGCACCCGTTGAGTTGAAGAGAGCGCGAGACAAGCCCCCTTCCCCCTTTCCGCTTCCCGGTCCGTCCCGTAAACTCCGCGCACTCCTTCGTTCGGCGCGGCGCCACCGTCGATCCCTGTGTCAGCCTCGGCCCTCTCGCACTCGCCCGCGGTTCCCGACGCTTTCGTGGGAACCGTGATGGTCGTCCACATCGCCTTCGCCACCCTGCTGGCCGCCGCGCCCCGCCGCGAAGGCACACTGGGGAAGATGCGGCTCACGCCCATCGCCAACGCCATCCGCGATACCAAGACCGGGT
>JACQVU010000121.1 GCA_016209585.1 Planctomycetota bacterium | reverse complement strand
GCCATGTGTACAGTCTGCTGTTGCACGACATGAACGGCGACGGCGTGAAGGAGATTTTCGTGGGCTGCACGAACAACGACCGCGTGCCCACGGGGAACAATTTTAACGTCCCGGCGGTCTTCGCGCTCGACGCGCGCACGATGAAGGGTGAGGCCCTGCCGCGCTCCGGCATGGTCGGATCGGGCGTGGAACTCTGGTACACCTTTCTCAACGACCAAGCGGTCGAGGGCATCCAGCGACTGGAGGTGGTGGGGAAGACGCTCTTCTGCCGCTCTCAGAAAGAGGGCAAGGGTTCGACCTACGCCGTGGACGTTTCCACGGGCCGCCTGGGCGGGTGACGCCGCAGCCGTCGCTCACGCTGCGGGTTCCTGTTCGCCGGTCGAGCGCAGGACGTATTCGTCGAGGTGCTCGTCGGAAGCGTTGTGCTTCGCGACCCATTCCTCAAATTTGGCGCGCAGTTCGCTGACCTCATCGACGATGGAATCGATGACCTGACTCTGCCGCTTCTCTTCCTGATGTTGCTTGATTGCCTCGTACACCGTGTCGGCGACGCCCCCGCCGGGCACGAACGATCGCACCGCGGCGCGCAGGAGCGCGAACGTCACGCGTTTGGCGAGGGCCGTCTTCTCGGACATAGGCCGGATTGTGCCGCGACCGCGCGAAAAGTCAAGGAACGCGAAGGACGCACGACGGTTCTTGGTTCACGGTTGCCACGAACCGAGAACCGCGAACGAACGGCGAACCCGTCTGTTCCGATTCCTGGGTTCCTGGATTCCTGAGAGAGATCATCGCCCGTGAATGGTCGCCCGCGGCGGTGAGACACCGGGTGAACGGATACACCTACCGTTCGCCTACCGCTGCGCCGAATCCGGGGCTGGCGACTCGCGGGCCGGGGGCGAGGCGGCGGCTTCCTCAGCCCGGAGGCCCATGAGCGAACGGATATGCTCCTGGGCCTTGCGGGTCCACCACGACTCGGCGCCGGTGGCGATGTACTTCTGGAAGCACTCGCGGGCCTGCTGGTACTGGCGGGCCTTGCGATGGAGAACGCCGAGGTTGTAGGCGGCGTCGGGGAAGCGGTGGTCGACGTCGAGGTTGAGGCACTTGCGGAAGTGGCCGAGCGCCGGTTCAAGACGATCGGCGAGCGCGTGCAGCACGCCGAGAACGTAGTGCTCTTCCGCGCCCAGCCCGCCCGCCGTGTTGATCTGCGACACCTGCTGGTTGATGGCTTTCAGGTCGAGGTCGCGGAAGTCGGTGGGGACGCGAATGGAGTACTTGTCGGGCGCGATGTAGCGCTCGAACCACTCGCGGGTCTCGCGGTCGAACACGCCCAGCCCCTCCGACCCCTTCTCGATCCACTTCACGTAGTCGCGCAGCAGCAGGCGATGGGTCTTGGCGAACCCCTTGAGGGTGAAGTCGCGGTTGATCTCCTTCTGGTAGGTGAGCAGCAACCGCTCGTTGGGGTTGTAGGAGTGCTGGGTCACGTCGCGCAGGTACATCAGGAGGCCGGAGGAGACCGATTCCAGGAGCGATCGCGGGTGACAGAGCGGCACGAGGATGCGGTTGGTGGGGTAGTCGGAGATGGCGTGGCCGCACCCCGGTATGAGCGCGAAGACCGGCCGGCCGACGCGGCGGACGCGCATGTTGTCGAAGAGGCCGGGGTGGAACTCCTCGATGCGATCGAGGACGGCGCGGAGGGCGTCGAGCGCGCAGGTTCCCGCCGGCTCGGGGTAGACGTAGATCGGGCGCACGTTGCCCACCTTGGCGGCGTACTCGCAGTTGGCGAAGACCACCCGCAACTCCTCGCGCACCGCGCCGATCACCTCCTCTACTTTGCGGGCGGAGCCGGCCGCGCGCACCGCCGCGAGCCGTTTCGACATCTCCTCCGCCCGGTGCTCGGTGGCGATGCGGAAGCGGTGGAGGTCTTCCATCTCGGCCACCAGCCGGTCGTAGATGGCGCGCGCCTGGCGTTCGGGGTCGGCCTGCGGTTTGCGCAGCAGGCCGGCGAGGCGGGCGCGGCGGTCGGCGTCGGCGTCGCGCGCCTCCGCGAGCCGCGTGATGTCGGTCTTGGAGGTCAACCCCCGCTTGCGGCGGGCGTGGTCCATGCGGTGGCGGCCCTCGGCCGCGGTGTCGATCTCGCGCCAGAGGGCGTCGAACTCGGCCGCGCACTCCGGTTTCACCAGGAGCGGATGGAGGCGCGCGCGGGTCGCTTGCAGTTCCCCGATGCGCCCGGTGGCCATCACCGTCTCTTTGCCAGCGTGACGGATGGCCTTCTCAATCTCCCGCATCTCATGCGCCTGCACCGCGTCGCGGTAGAGTTCGATGAGGAGGCCGGGGAAGTCCACCAGGGCGTGGCGCTCGTCCGAAGGCGGGTCCAGCGTCGGCGCGTCGCCCTCCTCCCCCAAGCCGTCGCCGCCCGGCGCGGGCGCGGGCGCGGTCTGGGACGCGGTCGCGGAGCGGGGGGGAAGGTTCTCGAACCGCCCGCGGAGCAGGAGGCGCTCGTCGGGCTTCCAGCGAAGCGTGAAGGCGTTGTTGCTCTCGGGATTGTGATCCGCGGTGACGCGGCCCACGAGCAAGCGGTCGACCAGCGCGACGAAGCTGGCGTTGAGATTGACCTCCAACCGCTGCCGGGCACGGCGCTGGTCGGCGACGTCGGAGTAGTTGGCGCCGAGGGCCTGGTATTCCGCCAGAGAGCGTTCAACCGACGCGGTGAGAGCGCGCATATACCCGGCGTCATGCGCCGGTCACGGCGTTCGCGCGCCCGACCGACGTTTCATTACGTCCGACGCCAGTCGCACGCGCCGAGAAGAGCGACACCGTCTCATCGTCCCCCCCTTGCCCGGTCCGCGCAATACTTCTCAGTCTTGAAATATCGAAACAGCGAACGATACTGGCCAAGTGGCGCGTGGCCGTCTTTCGCTTCCCCACGGCGCGGCCATGACGGCTCCGCGGGCCGACCGGCGGAAAAACGGCTCCCATGCGGGTTCTCACCTGTATCTGCCCGGCGTGCGACTCGGTGTACGCGGTGGACGCGCCGGCCGGTTCGCTCGATCCGGCCGCGCGATGCCCCAAGGACGGCCGTCCGCTCACGGTTGTCGTGCCCGAAGACCGCCCGCCTGGCGCCCCTTCCACCGACGCTGCCGGGATCGGCGGACCGGCCGCGCCCGCGCCCCCCGGCGGACCACGTCACGGCCCGCCCCCGCTTCCCGGAGCGCCGGACTCCGCCGCGTCGAACCAGTCGGCCGCGGGGCTGGAGGCGACGGTGCGCGGAGGCGTGATCCAGGATTTCGCGCCCGGTCGCGCGGCGGCTCCGCCGGCGGCCGGGCCGGATCGGCCGCCGGACCCCTTCGGGGACCCCCGGAGCCTGCCGGCGGTCATCGATGGCGCCGACGACATCCGCCGTCACGTTCCGGAACGCCTGTGGGGAACGCTGATCGAGGTGGAGACGTCGCCGGGGCGCGTCGAACAGTGCCCGGTGGGAAGCCGCGTGCATCTCGTGCGGCGCGTTCGCGCGCCGGCCTTCCCGGACACGGACGAAGCCGGCCCCGCCTTTGCCCCGTGGGCGCAGCCCCCACCGCTGGCGGGCCGGGAAGAGACCCGCACGCTGCAGGGCGACTACATGGTGCTCCCGCCCGACCTGGTGGTCTGGTGGCTGCTGCATGGCGTCACGGTGGCCGGGGCCTACGTGCCGCGGTTGTCGCTGCACACGGCATCGGCGGTGGTGCGCCGGGCGTTGGGCGCGGCGATGGCGAGCCGGGAGACGCTGGCCGATAACTGCCGGGTCACCGTGCGAACGGCCGAGCCGGTTCTCGCCGGCGGGGGGACGCAGCCCCAACTGGTGGCGCGGATCGACGAGCGCACGCTGAATCGTCGTCTCGCGCCGGTGGAGCGGCGGGTGACGATCGAGCGGTGTTTCGTCGGGGCGTTGGAAGTGCGGGACCTCTGGTTCCAGGCCGGGTTGGAGGTGCGGGATTGCGTGGTGGGTGGCGACGCGCGGATCGCCCGCAGCCCGGACTTCGACGAGGCGCCGGGTGCGGATCGCTCGTTCGCCGCCCCGGTCTTCGACGGCGCTCTCACGCTGGAGGGCGTCGCCGTGGCCGGCGATCTTTCGCTCGCCGGCGTGGCGGCCGAGCGGATGGCGCTGCACGGCGTGCTGGTCGGCGGCCGGGTGGACCTCACCGACGCGGTGGCGCCCGATGGTCTTTTGCTCTCCGGTTGCCGGTTGGTGGGCGGCGTCGACGCGCGGGGCGCGCGCCTCGGTCTGGTGGAGATGGAAGGGTGCCGCGCCGTCGGCGACGTGGAGTTCGCGGGCGGGTCGGTGATCGCTTCGTTCGAGGTTCGCGGTTGCTGGTTCGGGGGCAACCTGTTCCTCACGGGCGGCGCGGTGGGCGGCGCGGTGCGGGCGTCGGCCACCACCGTGGCGCGCATCCTGCGCCTCTCCCACCTCACCGTGGCGGGCGGGGTCTCGCTGCACTCTCTGCTGGTGGGGGGCCACGCCGCCGCGTCGGCGTTGACTGCGGGCGAGCCGGTGACGCTGGCCCGCTGCCAGGTGCGCGGCGCGCTCCGCCTGGACGGCGCGCGCCTCCTGGGAGGGGCGGACTTCATCGACCTGCGTCTCCTCGGCGCCGCTGACTTCACCGGCGCCACGTGCTTCCGCCGCTTTCGCATGGCGAGGTGCCGCGTGGCGGAGGCCGTGGACTTCTCCGCCACCGAGTTCCGCGGCGGCTTCGACCTGACCGCTGACGTTTTCGAGCGTCGGGTGATCGCCCGGGACGCCCGTTTCCTCGCCTCCGGCAACCTCGCGGCCAGCACGTTCCTCAAGGGGTTCTCCGCCCCGGGCGCGCGTTTGGAGTCCGACTGGGCCTTCGACCAGGCGCTCTTCCTCGGCCCGGTGGATTTCAGCGGCGCGCACGTGGCCCCGGCCGGCGCGGAATTCTCGATAGAAGACGCGCTCCTGGCCGGCGGCCTGCGCCTGGCCTCCGCTCGCTCCCACGCCGACTTCCGCGTGAGCGGCTGCCTGCTCCTGCCCCCGCCGGAAGGCGGACCGGCGATCGACTTCACCAACGCGAAGTTCACGCGGCGCGTTCAACTCCCGGGAACGGCGTGGCTGGGCGACGCCGCCCTGGCCCGCTGCTCCTTCGCGGAACTGGGCGTCACGCGCGAGGAGATCCTGCTCGGGGAGAGCGACGCCCTGGCCTTGCGCCGCTTCGCCCAGCGGCGCCGGGCGCGCCTGGATGACGAACTGTCCGGACCCGATGGTCTGCTCACCCGCCTGGCGCTTGCCCGCGGGCCGTCCGCGCGCCCGACGGCCCCGCCCTCGTCCCCTCTCCTTCCGCCGGCGGGCGGTCCGACGCCTGGCGGGGATGGCCCGCCACCACCTCCACCGGCGCCCTCGGTCGTGGAAGAGGCGCAGGCGCTTATCCGCGAGGCCTTGGCTGAAACCGGCGGCGCGGCCCCGGACCTGGAACGCACCCACGCCTTCGAGGTGCGCCTCCTCGCCGGCCGCTGGCTGGCCGCGGCCGCGAGGCGAGCGGACGAGGCGCGCGCCACCCCCGGCGGCGGATCGACCCCCCCGGCGAACGACACGGACGCCGCGGAGAGCGGCGAACCGCGGCCCGAACGCGAGGTCGCCGTGAGCGCCGTGGCCTTTCGCCTTCTGCCCCTCTTGCGTGAGGTGGCGCGCGCCGAAGAGTTGTGGAGTCGGCGGCACGCCGAAGCCACGCGCCCCTGGTGGTCGGCGATCGCCGAGGCCGCGGCCGCCCGGCTGCTCACCGGCTTGGATGGATTCCGCCTCAACCGCCGCAGGACCGACGCCGTGGGAACGGCCGCCCCCCCCAAGGGCCGCGGCTGGCTGGTCAAGGTGTGGGAGTATCGCGCGGCGCTCTTCCCCGATGCGGACGCGGCCACGCACGGCCCCGCCGGCGCCGGGGCGGAGGTCGCGGCCGGAACCTCGTTGGCGGCCCTCGATGTCCCGCCTGCTCCACCGGCCCGGCGGTTCTGGGAAGAGGCGGCGGCGGCGGTCTCCGACCGCCAACGGGAGGCTGACCGCCTCGACCGCGCCCGCGAGACCATGCTCCTGCTTCGCGCCGGCTGGCGGCGCGCCGGACAGCGCGGCGACGCCGATTGGGCCACCCGCGCCGCCAGCGCGCTCGATCTGCGCGAGCGCATCGACGGCCTGCGCGCCCACGGGCGCACGGCCACCGACCTCATCCTGGGCTTCGACGCCGAACCTCACGCGGCCCGCGCGCTTCCGGCGGCCGCCGCCGCGTGGGTGGTGGGGATCGGGGCGCCGGCGTTCCTCTTCCTCGCCGCGCTCGGCGTGCTCGCCGTCGCCGCATGGAACGTCCTGGCTGGCGCGCTGGACGCGCTCCCGCCCGCCGCCCTGCTGCTGGCGGCCGCGGGCGTCGTTCTGTTTCCGCTCCTGGCCGGGGCCGTCCGCGCGGCTCTGCCGGTCTCGCGCCGCGCCCGCGCGATCCACGACGACGCGCTGGCCAAGTTGGCGCGCGTCCGCCGCCAACTCGCGGCCGTCCAGGGCGTCGCCGCCCGCCTTCGCGTACTGCTCGCCGCGCGGCCCGCCCGGCTGGCGCTGCTCTGCGCCGTGCGCGCGGCCGAAACGCTGGCCACCCGCCTCTCTCGCGTCGCGGCGCTCTCCGGCCACTGGGCGCTGCACGCCGGGACCGGGGCGCTCACCTCGCCCGGCCGCGTCCTCTGGTGGCTCGCGGGCGGCGCGTTGCTCTGCGCGCTCCTGTACGGAACAGCCTTCCGGGGCGACATTCAGCCGCCACGGTCCGAGGCGGCGTGGAGCCGCGAGGCCGACGAACCGCTTACCCGCGGAATGGCCTTTCCGCTGGTGGTGTCGGCGGCGGCGATGACGTTCGACTTCGCCGACATCCATTTTCGGGACGCGCGGGCGGGCGTCGACGCCAGCGCCGACGCCGGGGTCGGCTCGCCCCGCCCGGCTTCCCCGGCCCGCACGCTCTACCGTGCCCAGCGCCTCTTCGGCCGCGCGGGCGGGCTTCTCTTCCTGCTTCTCGCCCTCCGCCGCCTGCTGCGGGAGTGACCCGCGTGCGGCGGTGAACGTGGATCACTTCCCGCCCGGGGGAGGAGCCGCGCCGGCGGCCGCGGCGGGAAAGCGGAACTCCACGACCGCGACGCCGCGGTTCCGTTGGACGCCCGTGGCGCGAGTGGTGAGCGGAACGCCGGCGCTCCGGGCGTCGCCGAGCATGTGGGTCACCTGATCGCGGCTCATCTCGGCGAGGAGAAGCGTGGCGTCCTTCGCGTCGCTCTCCGGCCGCACGCCAACGTTCGCCAGGATTTCGCGGAACTTCGCGGCTTGGGGGGGCGTGGCCCCCTCGACCGACACGATCATCTCCACCTGAAGCATCTGTTGAGCGTGGGCGGGCGTCGGCTCGCCCGCGCCGCCGGACGCCGACGGCGGTCGCGGGGTTCCGAAGAGCCGCGCGAGGTCCGCGTCCAGGTCGTCGCCCGGCGCCGGCCCCACCGCGGCGGCGGGCGGGGGATTTGGCCAGTCGAGCGTGGGGGTCGCCTGGCAGCGCGGGAATTCGTGGAAATCCCGCGCGCCGGGCGGCAGGAGGAAGTGCGGGGCGACTTTCTTCGCCACGCGATCGAAAAGCGGAGCCAGGCGGGCGCGTTCCTCCGGCGGCCGCGGCAGCGTCTCGGCGTACCGCGTCGTGGCGGTCACGGCGTCGGGGCGGAACTCTTCGAACCCCCAGGCGCGGCGCGCCGTGGCGGGGTCGAAGGCCGCCGCGCTCGGAAGGATCATCACGCCGTATTTCGAGTCCACGCGCTCGTGGCTCTGGCGCGTGGCGGGGAGGTCATCGCGGGGGATGCTCCACTCCAGCGCCACGGAGTAGCGGACCAGCAGGAGCAGGTCGGCGCCCTGGGCGGCGGCGGCGGCGCAGAGGTCGCGCGCCCTGGCCTCGCCGTTCTCCGCGGGGACGGTGATTGGCCGGGGCGAGTAGCCCCGCTCGCGCAGTTGATCCTCGACGGCCCGGGCGACCCGCGCGTCCAGGTCGCCCGGCGCGGGCGAGAGCGGGAAGAGCGTGTCGGCGTCGCGCACGGGCGGCGGGGCCTGCACGTCGAAGCCCAGCACTTCGAGCAGGCCGCCCAGCCACCGGGCCACGCGCTGTTCCGGCCCGTGGAAGCCAACGGCCACGGCCACGCGGCCGAGCGTGGCGAGGGGATCCTGTTCGTGGACGAAGGAGGTGGGCGGCGACGAACTCCCCAGCGCGGGGAACACGAACGAGAGCCAGAGCGCGAGGGCGAGCGCCGCGAACGCGCGCGACGCGCCGCGGCGGGGGGGATCGGCGGTGATCGGACGCGGCATGGGGCGCTCCTTCCGGCCGCGCGCACGTCGCCGGCCGAGGCGCTATCGTCGCCGACCGCCCGCGCGCTGTCCACGACCAGGCGTGGCGGCGTCGCGGGCGTCCCATCTCCTGGGTGGCGGCGGTCTTGCGTCGCGGGCCGGCGCGGACCATCATGTTCCACCGATCCGGTGAGCCGGCACCGGGAACCGCGCTGGTGTCGCCGCCATGAACTACGAAACCGTCATCGGCCTTGAAGTCCACGTGCAACTGGCCACGCGGACCAAAATGTTCTGCGCCTGCCGCGCGGAGTTCGGCGCGGAGCCGAACACGCTGGTCTGCCCGGTCTGTCTCGGCCTGCCCGGCGCGCTGCCCGTGGTCAACAAGCGGGCCTTCGACCACGCCATCAAGGCCGCGCTGGCCTTCCACGCGAAGGTGGCGCGCCACACGAAGTTCGACCGCAAAAACTACTTCTACCCCGACCTGCCCAAGGCCTACCAGATCTCCCAGTTCGACATGCCCTACTGCGCCGGCGGCTGGCTGGAGATCGGCCAGAACGGCGACGCCAAACGGATCGGCATCACCCGCATCCACCTGGAGGAGGACGCCGGGAAACTGCTTCACTCCACCGACCACCGCGCCAGCGCCGTGGACCTCAACCGCTGCGGCACGCCGCTGCTGGAGATCGTGAGCGAACCGGACCTGCGCTCGCCGGCCGAGGCCCATCAATACCTGACGAACCTGAAGTTGACGCTCAAGTACCTGGGCGTCTCCGACTGCAACATGGAGGAAGGCAGCCTGCGCTGCGACGCCAACGTCTCCATCCGGCCGGTGGGGCAGGAGAAGTTCGGCGTCAAGGTGGAGATCAAGAACCTCAACTCCTTCCGCGCCGTGGAGAAGGCGCTGGCGCATGAAGTCGTCCGCCACCGCGAGGTGATCGAAGCCGGCGGAACGATCCGCCAGGAGACCCGCCTGTGGGACGAGGCCGCCGGCGTCACGCGGCTGCTGCGATCCAAGGAACAGGCGCACGACTACCGCTACTTCCCCGACCCCGACCTGCCGGTGGTGGAGATAGGCGAGGCCTGGGTCCGCGAGGTGGCCGCGGAAATCCCCGAACTGCCGCTGGCCAAGATCGCCCGCTACCAGCGTGAGATGGGGCTGTCGCGCTACGACGCGGAGGTCATCTGCGACGAGCAACCGCTGTCGCTCTTCTTCGACGAAACGGCGCGCCTCTTCCCCGATTCGCCGAAGAAGGTGGCTAACTGGGTGACGCAGGACTTCAAGGCCAACCTCAACGCCCGGCGGCTGGCCGTGGCCCACTCTCCCGTCACGCCGGCACGGCTGGCCGAGTTAATCCGGCTGGTGGAGCAGGGCGAAGTGCAGAAACTGAAGGCCAAGGAGATTCTGGAGGCGATGTTCGACGACGACCGGCCCGTGGAGGCCATCGTGGACTCGCGCGGGGGTCGGGCCGTGCGCGACGCCGGGGCCATGGAGTCGCTCGCCGAAAAGGCCATCGCCGCCGCGCCCCGCGCCTGGCAGGACTACCTGGGCGGCAAGGAGGCGGCGCTGAAATCGCTGGTGGGGCAGTGCATGAAACTCTCGCGGGGCGCGGCCGACCCCAAGGCGCTTCCCGCCATCTTCGAACGGATCCGGGCACGTCCGCATGCCCAGCCTCTTTTTCCCAAGCCGTGACGCGGCCGCCCCGGCGGCCGCCCCGGCGAGCCAGGAAGGCAAGGCCGCGACACCGGCCGCGGCCGGCTACTTCGCCGCTGCGACGGGCAAGCGGTTGGCCGAGAAGGAGGCGCGGGAGATCATCTGCGACATCGGCCGGCGCTGCTGGGAGAAGAACTACGTGGCTGCGACGGACGGAAACATCTCGGCCTTATGCGACGACGGGGGCATCATCATCACGCCTTCGGGGGTGTCGAAAGCGCGGATGAAGCCGGAGATGATGATCCGCGTGGACCGGCGAGGCCAGCCGCTGGGTGGCGAAACGCGCACGCCCTCGACGGAGTTCCGGATGCACGTGGCGGTGTACGAGGAGCGGCCCGACGTGGCCGCGGTGGTGCACGCCCACCCGCCGACGGCCATCGCGTTCACGCTGGCGGGGTTGACGCTGTGCCAGTGCGTCATCCCGGAGGTGGTGGTGCAACTGGGGGCCATTCCCATCGCGCCCTACGCGACGCCCACCACCGAAGAGGTGCCGGCCGTGATCCGCGACTTCATCCGCACCTGCGACGCCGTGATGCTCGACCGCCACGGCTCGCTGACGGTCGACGAGTCGCTCTGGAACGCCTATTACAAACTGGAGAAACTGGAGCACACCGCCGAGATCCTGCTGAAGGCCCGGCTCCTGGGCCGGGTGCGCGAACTGCCGGCCGACGAGGTGAACCGCTTACTGGCACTGCGGCCCAAGTTCGGCCTCAAGAACCCCGTGATCGCCTGCTGCACCGACGACCACGTCGCGCGCCGCCCGGCTCCGCCTCCGCCCCGGCGCGCGCCGGCCCCGCACGCCTGATGCCCCCACGCCGCTATCGCATCCGCTTCCGCCACCGCCTGCCGATCTTCCTCCCAGCCACGGTGGTGGAGGCCGCCGGTCTGGGCGGCGCGGCGTGGATGGCGGCCACCGGGGCGGCTGAGGATCCCGTCCTGCTGGCGGCGGCGGTTGGGGCGGCGGTGGTCGGCGCGCTCGGCTCGCTGCTGACCTGGCGAGCGCTCTTCTTCCGCGACGTGGCGCTGGACGAGAACACCATCCGCGTCGCCCACCTCCTGCCGGGCGCGGGGGCGGAGATCGCCTGGACCGATGCCGCCGAAGTGCTGGTGGACGGGCGCCCCCAGCGCCCCGGGGGGTACATCGCCACGAGCCATTACCTCCTGGAGATCGTGGCGGGCGAGCGCCGGGCGCAGATCCACCTTAAACAATACGCCGACGCCCGCCACATGCTGCGCGACATCGCCTCCCGCCTCCCCGGCCGCGGGCTGGAGGAGGCCGGGTCGCAGGCGGGGGGGCGATAG
>JACQVU010000123.1 GCA_016209585.1 Planctomycetota bacterium | reverse complement strand
CCGCATGGGGGATCTCGCCGGAGAGCGGTCAAACGGTGGCCGCCGCTGGCCGGTAGAATACTATGGAATCGGCCCGCGCCACCGGTCGTTTCCGGTGGCGGCTGGTCGGGAGAGTCCCGGCCGGTCGCGTCGGGCCGGGAACAGAAAGGACGCCCATGCGGCTCCACCGTTTGCTCGTTCCGCGCCGGGCCGCTCTCGCGGCGCTGATCATGGCTGCCGCGTGCTGGCCGGTCCGCGACGTTCGCGCCGACGACCTGGTGGCGCAGGCCCGGAAGAGGGCGGAGGAGGCGCGGCGGGCGCTGGACAACGCGGCCCAGATGGCGCGGATCGTGGCCGACACCGTGGCCGAGTTCGGCGCCATTCCAGACTCCGACGTGCGCGACGCGGTGAACGCCGATCTCCGGCCCGCCATTTCCCGCGAGGTGCACAAGCGTCTGGTGCCGCCGTTGAAGGACACGCGGGCACGCCGGCGCCTGGCTGGCGCCCTCGACCGGGCGATCACGCCGGTGGTCACCGACGGCGCCCAACGGTTCTTCCACGCCCTCTCCCGGCTGGCGCGCGGCGTGAAGCGGTAACCTCGGCGGCCGATCGGCTGAAAATCGCGAGAATGACGGAAGTATCGGCTGCGGTAATCATGCACGACGAGCACCCGACACCCCCGGCCCCCGCGTGCGCCGAATCCACGCCCTGGAACCACCGGGGATCTTTCCCTTCAGGCAACCGACGACGGACAGCATGCGCTTCACGTCCGGCGAGGGGGATGCCCCGGACCCGTTGTCAGCGTCGCCGGCTTCCCGCGAATACCCCTCCGCGTCGCGGCGGTTCCGGCGACCCGTCTTCCCCGCGCCAGCCTTGCGGAATCGAGGCTTGGTCTTTTCCCGCATATGAAGACAAATACGCGAACGTCGCAAGGCGCGCAAGGCCATTCGGGTACAGATTCCTCCTGGACACAAGGATCATGGTTTGGGATCGTGGATCCGGAAGGCGGCCGGGGGGCGGGCGCCGATGCGGTCAGGGCGTGGGGGAAAGGGGGCGGCGATGGGCACGGAGGCGCGGGACGCGATTCGGGTGTTGATTCCTCGGCTTTCGTCGCCGGAGGAACAGGCGCTGGCGCTTGGGGCGTTCGAGCCGGGGGCGACGCTGGCGGTGATGGAGGCGGTGTTCCAGCGGCTGGGCGGCGCGCTGTTCGGGGGGCGGGCGCTGGAGGAGACGCTGGCGGAGAAGACCAAAGAGGCGTGCGGGTCGCCGGCGGCGCCGGCGGCGAAGTGCGGGAAGTGCGGGCGGGTGTCGCGGCTGAAGGCGGTGGAAGGGCGGGAGTTGGAGAGCACGCTGGGGAAACTGACGTACCGTCGGCCGGTGTACCGGTGTCGGCGGTGTCACCGGACGTTCGCGCCGCTGGACGAGGCGTTGGGAGTGAGGGCGGGGTCGAGGATGAGTCCGCGGCTGGAAGAGATCGCGGCGCGGTACGGCATCGAGCAGCCGTTCGAGAAGATTCCGGGTCTGGTGGGGGAGTTTACGGGATGTCATCCGGCGCACGCGAGCATGCGTCGGGCGGCGCTGCACGCGGGAGAACGTGCGGAGGCGGTGCTTCTGGAGGGGGTGAGGAAGGCGAAGGAGATGGGGACGGGGGAGCACGCAGAGCGGGGGTCGGGGAGCGGCGGGACGGGGACGGGGACGGGGAAGGGCGCTGGAGAGAAGCGGGTGTTGGTCGTGGAAGTGGACGGGACGACGTTCGCCACGCGGACCGAATGGCGGAGGACGAAACGGGGTCGGGAGGGGAAGAAGGGGCTGCGCCTGGTTCCAGCCGCGCCGGTCGGTCGGTCCGGGGGCGCGTGCCGGAGGAGGAAAGGGGGCGATGGCGAGGGCCAGGGCGAGGTTGGGGAGGACGGGGAGGCGTCGGGGGGTCGGGCGACGGAGTATCGGGAGGCGAAGGTGGGGGTGGTGTACTGGATGTCGGAGCGGATCGAGAAGGGGGATCGGGGTCGGCTGCTGCGCGCCAAGCGGGTGGTGCACGTGGGCCACTACGAGGAGTTCGCGTGGCGGGTGCGGGCGGCGGCCCAGGAGATGGGGCTGACGAAGGGCGACGCGGTGGTGGTGCTGGGGGACTGCTCGGAGTGGGTTGACAAGGTGCAGGGGGAGTTTTTCCCTGGGGCGACGCGCATCGCGGACTTCTGGCACGTGTGCGACCATCTGGCGGAGGCGGCGCGGGAGGCGTACGGCGAGGGGAGCGGGAAGGTGAAGCCGTGGCTGCGGCGGATGAAGGCCCTGCTGGGCCAGAGCCGGGTGGAGGCGGTCTGTCGGGCGGTGAAGAATCTGCGGCCGCGGCCCGGGCTGGGCGAGAAGCGGACCGAGGCGCTGCGCTACCTGACGAATCACGCGGCGAAGATGTGCTACCAGAAGTATCGGGCGCGGGGTCTGCCGGTGGGTTCGGGGGCGGTGGAGGGCGGATGCAAAAACCTCGTGGGTTCACGGATGAAGCGCGCGGGCGCGCAGTGGAACGAGCCGTGCGGCGACCGCCTGCTGAAACTGAAGGCGGCGTTCGAGAATTGCGAATGGAACACCGTGTTTCCCCACTCCAGCCTTTCCGACCTCAAGCGGCCCATCCTGTCAGCGGTCGCGTGAGGCGTCCAGGAGCGATCTGCACCCGCGGCCATTCCCACGGGCGCGGAGGAGGGCGAGCCTTCAGGACGCCGTGACAGGCGAGGGGCGCCCTCAGCGACATCCAGTCGGTCGACCGAAGTCGGCGGGCGCTTCGCCGACGAGCCCGAGTGAGACTTGCCGGGCAAGGAGGGCGCCCCTACCCGCCGCGCACCTCCGCCGGATCCGTCTGATCGGTCGGCTCGCCCCCCATCCCCGACGCCGCCCCGGCGCGCTCGCAGCCGGGCGGAGCGCGAATGGGCTGCCGAAACAGGCTCTTATTTCACGGCCTTGGCGAGCCGGTCGCAGAAGGTCTGCATCACCTTGAGGCGGGCGTAGTACTTGTTGTCGCCCTCGACCAGGGTCCAGGGCGCGAACTCGCTGGAGGTGCGGCCGATCATCTCGTTGGCGGCCACCTCGTAGCCCGGCCACTTCTCGCGGTTGCGGTAGTCTTCCTCCGTGATCTTGTACCGCTTGAACGAGATCTGCTCGCGCTCCTTGAACCGGCGCAACTGCTCGTCGGGCGAAACCTGGATCCAGAACTTCAGGACCAGGATGCCGTGTTCGCACAACTGCTCCTCGAAGTCGTTGATCTCGCCGTAGGCCCGCTGCCAGTCTTCCTCGCTGCAGAACCCCTCCACCCGCTCCACCAGCACGCGGCCGTACCAGGAGCGATCGTACACCGTGACCCGCCCGGCGCGCGGCAGGTGGCGCCAGAAACGCCAGAGGTAGTGCTGCCCCCGCTCTTCCTGCGTGGGCGCCGCGACCGGGATCACCTGGTAACCCCGCGCGTCCAGCGCCGCCGTGATGCGCCGGATGGTGCTGCCCTTCCCGGCCGCGTCCGGCCCCTCGAACACCAGGATGCTACCCACCTTCCGCACCACCGCCTGGCGGTACAGCATGTTCAGCCGCCCCTGGAGGTCCTCCAGCCGGCGGGTGAATGCCTTCTTCTCCAGCGTCTTGGTCAGGTCCAGCGAGTCGAGGATGGTCGGCTGGTCGCCCTTGACGATCTCCGGCTTGGGGGGCTTGGGCCGCGCGGCCTTCTCCTTCTCCTGCGCCAGGCGCTTGGTGAGGCGCGTGAGCAGTTCCGTGCCCGCCGTGAGGTGGCGATAGTTGGTGTCGCCCCCCTCGATGACGATCCAGGGGGCGTGGCCGGTGCTCGTCTCCCGCAGGGCCTTCTCCGACACCTTGCGGAACCGGTCGTACAACTTGAAGTGCTTCCAGTCGCTGTCCGTGACCCGCCAGCGGGTGCGCGGGTTCTTCTCGAGTTTCTTCAGGCGCTTCTTCTGCCCCTCCTTCGAGAGGTGCAGCCAGAACTTGAGCACCAGCGCCCCGTCGTCGGCCAGTTCGCGCTCGAAGTTGTTGATCCGCACCAGCGCGGCCTTGAGCGCCGACCCCTTGGAAAGCCCGTACACCCGCTCGACGATGGGCCTCGTGTACCACGACCCGAAGAAAATGCCGATGCGCCCCTTGGGCGGCAACAGCCGCCAGAACCGCCAGAACTCCGGCCGCTCGCTCTCTTCGTCGGTCAGCGGGCCGAAGGCGTGCGCCTCCAGGTAGCGCGGGTCCATCCACTCATGCAGGATGTTCACCGTCTCGCCCTTGCCGGCGCCGTCCACCCCGCCGATCACGATGATCACCGGGAACTTCGCGCCCTTCAGTTCCTCCTGCGCGGCGAGCAGTTTCGTCCGCAACTCCGGTTCCCGCTGCTGAAACTCAGCCTTCCCGATAGTGCGACCCAGTTCGGCGGTCTCGAACATGGCTCCGTTCCTTTCGCCCCATGCCCCGGATGGGCGGGATCGGAACAGAAAACCACGCCGGTTTCCAGCGCGAAACTCGGAAAACCGCGGAGACTCCCAGCCTCCCGGCCTGCTAATCTGTTGGGCGCGATGACTTCGGCGGGGCCAAGCGTGCGTCCGAATCGCGACGCGGAGCGCCCCAGCCGCGGCGTCCCCCGTTTAGAGAGGCGCGAACGATGGCCCGGATCCTTCCCCTGATCGCCGTCTCGCTCGCCGCGCTGCCATGGCTGGCGGCCTGTTCCTCCGCGCCGGCCGCGGCGCCGGAGCCGACCGCGGCCCCTGCCGTTTCGCCGACGGCGCCCAACAACGCGCGCGCCGAGCGTGAGGCGCGACTGGCGGCGAACGGCGTGCCGCGCTGGTTGTGCGGCGCGGTGGTTCCGATGATCACGCCTTACAAGGGCGCGAACTGCGAGGAGTTGGACTTGCCCGCCATGGCGCGGTTCACCGACTACCTCTGCTCCACGCGGGCTTCCGGTCTCTTCTGCAACGCCGGCATGGGGCAGTGGCAACTGCTCTCGGTGGCGGAGAAGAAGGCCGTCATCGACACCGTGGTGAAGAGCGCGGCCCGGCGCAAGGCCGTGCTGGCCGGAGTGGGCAGCGACCACACCATCGACGAAGCCCTCGACGTCGCCCGCCACGCCGAGCGGGCGGGGGCCGACGCCGTGGTGGTGGTCACGCCGTCGTTCATCCGCCGCGAGCAGGAGGTGGACGCGGAGGGCCACCGGCGCATCACCGACCAGGAGGTTCTCTACCAGTACTTCGCGCGCGTTGCGCCCGTCGTGACCATCCCCGTGGTGATCTACGATCCCGAGCCGGAGGTCGCGCCCGCCACCATGGCCCGGTTGGTGAAGGCCTTCCCCAACGTCAAGGGCATGAAGTTCCGGGAGACGAAGGACATGGAGGTGTTCGGCCGGATGGTGGCCGCGGTGGAGGGGCGGGCCGCGATCCTCTCCGGGTCGGAGTACGAGACGGTGCGCACGTTCAAGGTCGGGGCCGTGGGGGTGATCGGCGGCGGGCCGAACGTCTACGCCGACCTCGTGGCCGACCTGGTGGAGGCCTGCGCCGCCGGCGACTGGCCCAAGGCCGACCTCTTGCAGGCCCGCGTGAAAGAGGCGTGCGACACCATCAGCCGCGCGGGAGGAGTCAAGGCGATCCTCAGCGACGTGATCGGGGTCTCCATGGACACCCGCAATCGCGGCGAGAAGCCGAAGCCCGACGACGAGAAGTCCCGCGCCGACCGCGCCAAGGCGCTCGACTACTTCCGCGCCATGAACCTGCCGAAATACGCGCCGCGCGCCGCCGGACGCCAGGGTTCGTAGCGCCGCCGCCAGGCGGTTCGCCGCGACGCCCTTGCGGGCGCACTACGAACCTGGTCGCTCACGCTCTTGGCAGACCGGTCGCTGAGACCCGGCTCCTGTTCCGGCGCCCTTCGCAAGTTCGGACCCGCACCCCCGGAGTGGCCGCCGTTTGTTCGCCGGCCCAGCGTGCTGGTATATTTATTAGGAAAGACGGTGCCCCGCTCCGCGCCGCGCCGCCCCACGCCCCGCCGTGAAGGGAAGGAGGCCTCGCCACCATGCGTCCGCTGTTCACCCTGCCGCTGCTCGCGGCCACGCTGCTCGGCTCCGGCTGCGTCTATTCCAGCCGGGAGTGGAAGATGTACGAGGAGGTCATTCCCGAGGTGCTCACCGAGCAAGGCTACGTCGTGCACGAACCGGAAAGCGGCAAGTTCGTGGCCTACACCCCCAAGAAAGAGTGGTTCGGGCAATCCACCTGGGTGCGCATCACGGCGCGTATCGTGGAAGGGCCGGACGGCTTCTACCTCCCCGACGTGAAGGTCGAACGCCAGATGGACGACTCGGATGTCAACGTCCTCGGCGTCAACCCCCAGAAAACCTACCCGCTCACGGTGGATCGCGTCGAGGCGATGGAAGTGAAGATCGAGAACGAGATTCAGGACCGCTTCAACGCGCGCCGCCGCGCGGAGAACGGAACCGCCAGGGAGGCGAAGGCTGACGCGCCCCCCGCCGCCGCCCCGGCTGCCCCGACGACGCCCGCGCCGTCTCCGGCGCACGATGGCGACAAGCCCGCGCCACCGGCCGGCGCCGACGAAGGCGCGACCTGACCGCGGGACGCGGGACGCGGGACTGGATGGCGTTCGACCACTGGCGTTTCGCCACTGCCGGCTCTCTCCTGACCTCGGTTCTTCCCATCTCCACATCTCCCGTTCCTTCCTTCCGCCCCCCCGTCCCTCGCCGCTCGTCCCTCGTCCCTCGCCCCTCGCCTCTCGTCCCTCGCCCCGACATGCGTGCCCCGTCGCCGCGCACACTCCTCATCGTCGCCGCGCTCCTGGGGCCGGGGGCCGTTGTCACATGGGCCGGCGAAGAGACCGGAGAGGGACTGGCGAAAGGGCCGGCGCGCCCGCCCCAGCCGGCGGCGGGAGACCGGGCGCTGGACTTTCCCGCCGTGGAAGCCTGGTTGCGCGGCCGCGGCTGGGCGCCGGTGGCGTCGGTCCGCGCCGACGTGATCAGTGGCCGCGTGGCGCTGGCGCGCGGCGAAGCGCCGATGGCGGCCGCCTGGTTCGGACGCGCGGCGCTGGCCGATCCGCGCCACCCCGGCATCCGCCTGCTGCTCGCCTACTCTCTGCACCTCGCGGGGGAGCAGGCTGGGGCGCGTGAGATCATGCTCGACGCCTTCCTCGCGTTCCCGTTCTGGGACGCGGCGCCGGTGGACCTTTCCTCGCTGGCGCCTTCCGGCGACATCGCCGAGCGGCGCCGCGCCGAGGTGGAGGCGGCCGCCGCGGCGAAAGGGGCGACGGAACGGGATCGACTCTTCCCCGCCGTGCTCGCCTTTTTCACCGGCCAGCGGCGGCTGGCCAAGGTGGCGCTTGACGCCGCGGTCGCCGGCGGCGTTCCGCGCGGGCCGATCACCCGCTACCTTGACCTGGTGTTGCGCGAGCCTACCGCGCCGCGAACCGCCGGGACGACCGTGGGGGCGGGCGCGGCGACCGCCGCGACCTCCGAAACCGGCAAGGCGCCCCAGCCGGGGCAGGCCGCGCCGTGGCGGGATCGCGCGGCCGTCGACGCCCGCGCCGGGCGGTATGGCGAGGCGGCGCGGATTCTGGTCGCCGCGGCCGCGGCGGATAGTCGGGACGCGGAGCCGCCGGCCGCGCTGGCGGCGCTGTTCCTGGCGCTGGGGCGCGACGCCGACGCCGGCGCGATGCTCGTGGCTGCCGCGGAGATCGACCCCTCGCAAGCCGCCGAGGCGGCGCTCCGCTGGGGAGCGGAGTTGCCGGCGCTGTCCGCGCCGGACGGCCCCGCCGGGCGGGTCGAAGCGCTTCGCGCGCGCGCCGTGCAAGCCAAGAGCGGGCCGGCCGCCGGCGACCCGGCGAGCAGCCGGTATGAGCGCGCGCTGGAGGCGGTGGTTCGCGCCTCGGCCGGCGATGACCGGGGGGCGCTGGCCGACCTGCAAGCGATCGGGCAGCCGAACGAAATGGAGAGCGCGTTTCTCGCGCGGCTGCGCCGACCAGGTCCAGCCGCCGGTGGAGCCGCGAGCGACCAGGGCGACGCGCGGTCGCCCTCCGGCGCGGCGGCGCCCGAATCTGGTTCCACCAGGCCCGCGCCGGAGTCGCGGGCTTCCAGCCCGCCCGCGCAGACGCCTGCCCCGGCCGCTGCGAAGCCGTCGGGGTCGTCGCCACCAGCAGCGTCCCCGGAAGCGGGAAGCGGGGCTTCCACCGGCGGCGAACGGCCGGAGGCTCCGCCGACGTCCGAGGAAGAGGCCGTCTCGCGGTTGCTGGCGAAGGCCGGGGTGACGCTCACCGAGGGCGACGCGGACGCGGCTGCGGCGCTGTACGTAGAGGCGGCGCGTCGCGCCCCGTCCTCGCTGGACGCGCGTCTGGGGGCGGCGCGGGCGGCGTTCGCCGCCCGCCGCTTCGCCGAGGCGGGGGCGCACCTGCGGCGCGCGATGGACGCATCGCCCCAGGCGTTGCCCGATGGTTCCTGGCGCGCGATGCCGGGAGGCGGCGAGCGTTACGACGGGTCGCGGGCCGCGCTGGAGGCGTTCGTTGACCAGTTCCCGAGGGACGGCGACGCGCGACTCTTGCTGGCCTACCTGGCGTTAATCGAGGGCCGCGCGGAGCAGGCGCGTCTCACGCTGCGCATCCAGTTGGTTTTCCACGGCGACGACGCTCACGCCCGGCGGCTGTTGGAGGCCGCGCGGCGGTCCCATGACTGACGTACGGCTCCGGGTGTTGATCGCCGACGACGACGCGAGCGTGCGGCGGCTCATTGAGGTCTGCGTCGAGCGCGAGGGGCACGTGACGCTCTCCGCGTCCGACGGGCAGGAGGCGGTGGACCTCTTTCGCCGCGAGCGCCCGGACTTCGCCATTCTCGATCTCTGGATGCCGCGGCTGGATGGTCTCCAGGCGATGAGCGCGATCCACCAGGAGGCGCCGCGGTTGCCGGTGCTGATTATCACCGGAGACGCGACGATCCCGCGGGTGATCGAGGCGGTGCGCCAGGGCGCGTACGACTTCGTGGCCAAGCCGCTGGACCTCAACCATCTCAGTCTGACCATCCGGCAGACCGCGGAACATGTGCTGCTCCAGCGGCGGGTGACCACGCTGGCCGAGCAACTGAACGAGATCTACGGGTTCGGCGAGGTGGCGGCGAACAGCGCCGGGATGAAGCGGGCGGTGCGGCTCTTGCGGCAGGCTGCCACGTCCAACGCCACGGTGCTGCTGCTGGGCGAGAGCGGCACGGGGAAGGGGCTTTTGGCGCACGAACTTCACCGGATGGGTCCGCGCGCGCACGGGCCGTTCGTGGCGGTGAACTGCGCCGCGATCCCGGAGCAACTGCTGGAGAGCGAGTTGTTCGGCCACGAGAAGGGGGCCTTCACCGGCGCCGACGCGCGGCGCATCGGCAAGTTCGAGGCGGCGCAAGGAGGCGCGGTGTTTCTAGACGAGATCGGCGAGATGGCGCCGGGCATGCAGGCGAAACTGCTGCGCGTTTTGCAGGAGCGCGAGGTGGTGCGGGTCGGCTCGAACACTCCCTTGCCGCTGGACGTGCGAGTGG